>PWRN01000022.1 GCA_003556225.1 Syntrophomonadaceae bacterium | reverse complement strand
TGTTGTTTTTGATCATCCTGGTGGGAACGCAGATATCCTTTCTCTTTCGCCCCCTGATCATTATCATCAATACCCTTTTTTTCCCGATCCTGATCGCGGGTGTTTTCTACTTTGTCACCTTCCCGTTGGTCGACTGGCTGCAAAAGCGAAAAATTCCCCGGGCGCTGGCCATTTTACTGCTTTATCTCTTCATCGTCGGCCTCCTGGTTTTCCTCTTCTTCCTGATCGGACCCATCCTGCAGCGGGAAGTAGAAAAGCTCCTCCGGGAAGCGCCGGAGCTGATCGAAGATGTGCAGGGATTGCTGTTGGCGTTGGAGAGAACAGAATATTTACCGAGGGTTTGGGAGCAGGAATCTTTCAGCCTGGATAACCTGGCCGCCCGCTTTTCCGATTTAATTCGTTCCTCTTTTTCCCTGGTGGTGGACAACATCAGCGCTTTCCTGGAAGCGGTCGCCAATTTCCTGATTATCTTAATCCTGGTTCCATTTATCCTCTTTTACATGCTGCGGGACGGGCATCGGCTGCCGGATATTCTCATGGAATATGTTCCAGAAAATCATGCGGCCCGCGTGCGGAAGACCCTGGCGGAGATGTACGAGGCGATCAGTTCTTACATCCAGGGGATATTCATCGTCTGCATTTGCGTGGGGATCCTGGCCTATATCGGTTTCCTCATCATCGGGTTAGACTTTCCCCTGGTTTTGGCCCTGTTTGCCATGGTGACCAACGTGATCCCGTTTTTGGGGCCGTTTATCGGGGCCATTCCTGCGGTCATCGTGGGAGCCCTGAATTCACCGGTGATGATGTTAAAAGTTGTTGCCGTGGTGATCATTGTGCAGCAGATCGAAAGCCTCGTGATCCAACCACAGGTGATGGGCAGGAAGCTCTCCATCAGCCCCCTGACAATCATTCTTCTGGTCATGGTCGCCGGCAGGCTGGGCGGGCTGCTGGGAATGATCCTGGCCGTTCCCAGCTATAAGATCCTGAAAATCGTCGTCATCTACGTGTACTCTTTTATCCAGTCCAGCAAGAAAACAACGCAAGAAGCTCCCGCAGGAGAATAGGATTAAGCGGTGAGACAGCGGGCGGCGAGGCGGGTCAATTGCTTGACAAAGAAAATCACATGCGGTAAAATTAAACCACTTAGGGGAGTAGCTCAACTGGCAGAGCACCGGTCTCCAAAACCGGGGGCTGCGGGTTCAAGTCCTGTCTCCCCTGCCAACGAAAACCCGAAGCCGTGGCAGGCCACGGCTTTTCCTATTTAAACCGATTTAAGCAAACCGGCTGGCGTGGAAGCTGACGGTAGATCCCATCCCGTTCGGCAGGGCCAGGCCGGGGGTAGTGAAAAACCCTGCAAGGGCATGCGAGGGCTTTGAGGTCGAAACAACGAAAAGAATGCACCGCCGTTTCTTCGCGAGGGCCCGGGGACTCCATGAGTCTTGCATTGCACAACCCTTTGTAATAAAATAAGGTAGAAAATGTTTCTAGTCAGGAGGGCAAACATGCTCGGTTTTATTGGTTGTGGGAATATGGGTTCTGCACTGCTGGAAGGGATCATCCAAAAGGGGTTAAAGGCACCTGGCGAGGTCGCGGTTTTTGACCAGGATAACAGCAAACTGGAAAACCTCCAGCGGCAGTACGGCGTGCAGGTTTTTCCCGGTGCAGCTGCCCTTTGCGCACGAGCAAAAAAGGTATTTTTGGCGGTTAAGCCGCAAGATATGTCGGGTTTGCTGCAGGAAATAAAGCAGGAGATCACGACAGATCACTTAATGATTTCCGTGGCCGCAGGCCTGAAGCTGGACTTTTTTCAAGGGATCCTGGGCCCGGAGCAAAAGGTGGTCCGCGTGATGCCCAATGCGCCCTGCCTGGTCAGCAAGGGTATGAGCGTAGTCAGTCCGGGCGGCGCGGTTACCCCCCGGGAAGCCCAGGAGGTAGTCACATTGCTGGAAGCCCTGGGCGAGGTCCTGGTCCTGGAGGAGAAGCACATGGACGTGGTGACCGCGTTGAGCGGGAGCGGTCCCGCTTACGTTTTCCTGTTCATCGAAGCCCTGGCCGACGGAGGGGTGGAAATGGGGTTGAGCCGGGAACATGCCCTTTTGTTGGCAGCCCAAACGGTTTTTGGGTCCGCCGCGATGCTCCTGGAAAAAAAAGAACACCCCGCTGCACTGAAAAATATGATCACTTCCCCTGGCGGCACGACCAGCGCAGGGTTGCTGGCCCTGGAGGAGGGAGCGGCCCGGGCGGCCATCAGCAAGGCGGTCATCGCCGCCACAAAGAGAGGCCAGGCACTGGGAAGTTAACATCCGTCACAGCAGGAGGAGTCACTATTGAAACGGCCCTTAGACAAAAACAGCATCCAGAAGATCGTGATCAAGGTTGGGACCCGTCTTTTGACGTACGATACCGGCAAGCTCAACCTGGGATTAATTGACAGGCTGGTGCGAGAAATCGCCGACCTGAAGAACCAGGGCAAAGAAGTGGTCCTGGTCTCCTCAGGAGCCGTCGGGGCAGGGATCGGGCGGCTGGGGTTAAAGCGCAAACCTGTTTCCGTGCAAGAAAAGCAGGCAGTTGCCGCAATCGGGCAGGGGATCTTGATCCAGTTCTATGAAAAACATTTCGCCGAGTACGGCCATGTCGTCGCCCAGGTGCTGTTGACCCGGGAGGACCTGGAAAACCGCGCCCGTTACTTGAATTCTCGTAATACGCTGCTCCACCTGCTCAAGTTTGGCGCCATCCCAATTGTCAACGAAAACGATACCATCTCCACGGCCGAGATCGAATTCGGGGATAATGATCGCCTGTCGGCCCTGGTGGCAACCTTAATCGATGCGGACCTGCTCCTCATCCTCACGGACATCGATGGCCTCTACACGGCCAATCCCCTGCACGACCCCGAGGCCACTTGCATCTCCCTGGTGGAAGAGATCACGCCCTCCATCAAGAAAATCGCCGGCAAGACCGAAGAAATGCTGGCCAAGGGTGGGATGATTTCGAAAGTCGAGGCTGCGGAAATCGCCATGACCTCCGGGATCAACATGGTAATCGCCAACGGCCGAAAGCCCCACATCATTGAAATGGTCTTAAACGGCGAGGAAACCGGGACGCTTTTCTGTTCCCAGCAAGATCAATTAAGGAGCCGTAAACGCTGGATCGCCTTCGGTCAAAAAATCAGGGGGAGCATCACCATCGACAAGGGCGCCGAAGGGGCACTGAAACAAGAAGGCAAAAGCCTGCTTTCTATCGGCGTGGTCCAGGTCGACGGGAGTTTTTCCAAGGGAGAAACCATCAGCATTTACTCGGAAAATAGTGGGTACGAAATGGCCCGGGGATTGACCAACTTCAGCGCGGAAGAGCTCAGGCAAATCAAGGGATGTAAATCCAACGAGATTAAAGATATCCTGGGCTATGCAGGAAGCAAAGAAGTGATCCACCGCGACAACCTGGTGCTATGCTAAAGGTCCAGGTCAAGGAGTCACCCTGGGTAAGATCATAATTAAGCCGAAAGCAGAACGAAAGGAGGTGTATCCCTGTTCACACAGGGAAACGATGGAACTATTAAAAAAAGGATTGGAACATAATGATATTATACTGGTGGATACGACACTTCGCGATGGGGAGCAGACAGCAGGGGTGGTCTTTTCCAATCAAGAAAAGATCCGGATTGCCAGGATGCTCAGCGAAATTGGCGTTCACCAGCTTGAGGTTGGCATTCCCGTCATGGGCGGGAATGAAAAGCAGGTGATCACGGATTTGGCCGCAATGGGACTGGGCAGCAGCTTGATGGCCTGGAACCGGGCGAATCTCAGCGATATCCAGCAATCCCTGGATTGCGGGATCGATGCCGTGGCCATCTCCATCTCCACTTCCGATATCCATATCAAGAACAAGTTGGGCAGCACTCGGGAAGCGGTCTTGGAGAGCATGGTGAAAGCCACCGAATTCGCCAAGGATCATGGTGTATATATCTCCGTGAACGCCGAGGATGCGTCCCGGACCGAGTTTGACTTTTTGGTCGAGTTTGCCCTGGCCGCCAAGAAGGCCGGCGCCGACAGGCTTCGCTATTGCGATACCGTGGGGGTGCTGGACCCCTTCAAGACCCTGGATATCATTTCCCGCCTGATTGAGGCCACGGACATGCACATTGAAATGCATACCCACAATGATTTCGGGATGGCCACGGCCAACGCCCTGGCCGGGGTAAAAGCCGGCGCCCGGTTTGTCGGGGTTACCGTCAACGGGCTGGGAGAGCGGGCTGGAAATGCGGCCCTGGAAGAAGTTGCCATGGGTTTAAAGCACCTTTTCCATAAAGACCAGGAACTAAAAACGCAAATGTTTCGGGAGCTCTCGGAGTACGTGGCCCGGGCTTCCGGGAGAAACCTGCCTGCTGGGAAGCCCATTGTCGGGGACAACATGTTTCGCCACGAATCGGGCATTCACGCCGATGGCGTGATCAAGTTCCCCGGGACTTATGAAGTGTTCAGCCCGGAAGATGTCGGCCTGGAAAGGCAGATCGTGATCGGCAAGCACTCGGGCTCCCGGGCGATCATTCTGAAGTTCCTGGAGTACGGGATCAACCTTTCCGATGAAGAGGCAACGGAACTTCTCCCCATGGTACGAAAAGCCACCGTGGAAATGAAGCGACCGCTTTTTGACAAAGAACTGGTTTATATTTACGAGGATTATATGCATAAAAAATATGAGAAGGGGATCGACTATGCCCCGGTAAGCACGGAATAACGCACTGGCATGGACCGCCACAAAGGAAAGGATGATGACGGATGGGCAAAACGATTTCAGAAAAAATTTTCAGCCAACACTGCGGTGAAGACGTCTACGCAGGCGACCTGGTCATCGCCCGGCTGGATTTCGTGATGGGTCAAGACGGAACAGCGCCTCTGGCCATTAATTCCTTCAATGAAATGGGTGGCAAAACGCTGTTCGATCCCTCTAAAGTGGCCTTCGTAATCGATCACAGTGCGCCGAGCCCCCTGGAAGGCGTATCGGCGCTGCACAAGCTCATGCGGGAGTTTTCCCACGAAAAGAAGCTCCTTTTATACGATATTGGGGATGGCGTCTGCCACCAGCTGGTGCCGGAACAGGGTCATGTTGTTCCCGGGGACCTGGTGGTCGGGGCGGATTCACATACCTGCACCTACGGGGCCATCAATGTGTTCTCCACGGGGGTCGGGTCCACGGACCTGGCCGCGGCCATGATTTCCGGCAAGCTCTGGTTCAAGGTTCCGGAAACCATCCAGTTTCGATGTGAAGGAACTCTGCAGCCCGGGGTTTCCTCCAAGGATTTGATTTTGCGCATCATTGGCGACATCAGCGCCGATGGGGCGACCTACATGGCCGCCGAATTTACGGGAGAAGGCATCACCCGGATGGAGATCGAAGAGCGATTCACCATCGCGAACATGGCCATCGAAATGGGTGCCAAGGCCGGTTTGATGGAGTACGATGAGAAGGTGGAAGCGTGGCTCTCCGGGCGTACACAGAAAACCCCAAGACCGGTTGCCGCCGATCCTGATGCCCGTTACCATGAGATCAAGACCTATGATCTTCGCCAACTGGAACCCCAGGTGGCCTGTCCCCATACCGTGGATAATATTTCGCCACTGCAGGAAGTGGAAAACCTGCCGATCCAGCAAGCCTTTTTGGGGACCTGCACCAACGGGCGCTTACTGGATTTGGAGGTGGCGGCCAAAATTCTTTCCGGGAAAAAAATCTCTCGCGATCTGCGATTTATTGTTGCCCCCGCATCGCGGGATGTTTACCTGGAGGCCATGAACCGTGGCATCATCCAGACACTGGTGGAAGCCGGCGCTGCCGTCGTTACTCCCGGGTGCGGCCCCTGTGTGGGCACACACAACGGGGTCCCGTCTGATGGAGAGGTCGTTCTCTCCACGGCGAACCGGAACTTCAAGGGCAGAATGGGCAACTCCAAAGCGTTTATCTACCTGGCTTCACCGGCGACGGTTGCCGCTTCGGTCCTAACAGGAAAAATTACTGATCCACGTTCCATTTTGTCTTAAAGTAGTTCCTGGACAGGGCTTTACCCGATCTCGAAAAGGGAGGCAATACCATGTTACTGAAAGGAAAAGCGTTTGTCTTCGGCAATGATATCAACACGGATTATATTATTTCCGGCAAATACAAATTTAAAACCCTGGATATGAATGAGCTGGCCAGGCATGTGATGGAAGACCTGGACCCGAATTTTTACGAGAAAGTAAAAGAAGGCGATATGATTGTGGCCGGTTCTAATTTCGGCTGCGGCTCTTCGCGAGAGCAAGCGCCGCTGGCGATCAAACACGCAAAAATAAGCTGTGTGCTGGCTTCTTCTTTCGCCCGCATCTTTTACAGGAACTCGATTAACACGGGCCTTCCGGTGATCGAATGCGACACATCCCAGATCGAAGCCGAGGATGAGCTGGAAGTGGATCTGCAAAAGGGCATCGTCTTCAACAAGACAAAATCCATGGAAATTCCTGTCACGCCGCTACCCGATGTCATGATAAAAATACTGCGAGATGGGGGGTTAATTCAGCACTTCCAAAAATTCGGGGATTTCAACTTTGACTAAAGGGTTACACCGGTCGGTAAGAAGCTTGCGTCGCTTGAGATGCATTTTAAAACAGGAGGGATTTAGCTTGTTTAATTTATTATTTTCCTTGGGCTGGGGAACACTTTCTTATACACGGGAAAAGGCGGAAAAAATTGTGGAAGAAATGGTGGACCGCGGGGATTTGAGGCGGGATGAAGCCAAGAAATTTTTAAATGAACTGATCGAACGGGGAGAACAGGAAAGAAGTGAATTTAAGAATTATTTACACGGGGAATTTACCAACTGGATGCAAAAACACCAGCTGGTATCCCGGGAAGAATACAATAAACTGGAAGAAAGAGTTTATGCACTGGAAGCGGCGCTGCAGGAAAAAGAGTATTAAAGCTTGTTGGTCCCAAGCCAGGGCATAAAAAAGCCTGTGAACCTTTCACAGGTTTTATTCTCATGGTGAAAAGAAGTGCGATCCCGGGGTGAGCATCGTGTTGTTTCGAAAATGGAAGCTGAAAAGGTTTCGTAAAATTATCAACACCCTGATCAGGCACGGACTGGGGCAGATTGTTTATGAACTGGGGATTGATGACTTTTCCCGGCGTCTGCCTTTTCCCCGCCGTCAAAAAGAAATCAAAGAAATAGAAAAGCTTTCCACGGCCGTGCGCATCCGCAAGGTTTTGGAAGAGCTGGGACCCACCTTTATCAAGTTCGGACAGCTGTTAAGCACCCGTTCAGACATCGTGCCAGCTGAATACCTTCACGAGTTAAAAAAACTCCAGGAAAATGTGCCCCCGTTTGCCTTTGACGATGTGAAGCAGACAATAGAAGGGGAACTGGACCATGACCTGGGTACCTTGTTTTCCTATTTTGACCCGACCCCCCTGGCTGCCGCTTCCATCGGCCAGGTGCACAAAGCGTTTTTGGTGTCAGGAGAGAAGGTGGCCGTCAAGATCCAAAGACCGGGTATCCGGAAGATCATCGAGGAAGATCTATCTATCCTGGAAGAAATCGCCGTACTGTCCGAAAAATACTCTGAATTGGGCAAGATGTACAACGCCAGGGGAGTCGTGGAAGAGTTTAAACACATGATCAGCATGGAGTTAAACTATCACCACGAAGGCAAAAATGCTGAAAGAATCGGGAAGAATTTCCATGAAGACGAGACGGTAATCATCCCCACGATTTACTGGAACTACAGCACGCAAAAGGTGTTAACCATGCAGTTCGTTGACGGGATCAAGCTGAAAGACCGGGATAGCCTGGAGGAGGGCGGCTACAACACCAGGGAAATTATCGAGCGCCTGGCCCATATTTACATCAAGCAGATCTTCATGGATGGGTCCTACCACGGCGATCCGCACCCGGGAAATGTCGGCGTGACCCCTGAGGGCCAGATCTTTTTCCTGGATTTCGGGATCGCCGGCCACCTCAATGAAGAGCAAAAAGTGCTGTTCAATAAAATGCTGCTGGGCCTGCTGTCCAGAAACACGGAACAGGTGATTCACGGAATCACAAGCCTGGGCATCGTCACGGAATTTACGGATAAACGGCTGCTGCACTACGACCTGGAACGATTACAGGAACGCTATTATGATCTTCCTTTAAAAGACCTGAACCTGGGGGTCATGCTGCATGAGCTCATGGAAGTGGCCTTTAAACACCGCATCCGGCTCCCGCCGGATTTCACCATGTTGGCAAAAACATTTTTAACCCTGGAAGGCCTGGCTTCCGACCTGGAACCCGATTTCAGCATCGCGGAACTGGTCGAACCCATGGGCAAAGAGCTCCTCCGCCAGCAGCTTTCCATGAGGCGGTTGAGCAACCAGCTGTACAAGTTCTCCACCCGCTACATGCGCCTGGCAGAAATCTTGCCGGAACGGCTGGTTACCCTGCTCGACAAAGGCGCAGAAGGAAACATCAAGGTAAAAGTGGAAGTTTCTGACGAGGAGCATATCCTCAACCGTTTTAGCCACATGGTCAACCGCTTATCCTTCAGCATTGTCCTGGCCAGTATCATCCTGGCCTTTGCCCTGATGCTCCAGTATACAGAGGTAACCCTGTTCAGGCGCTTTCCACTGGCAGAAATCGGGCTTGTGATGGCCGGTGTAATGGGATTCTGGTGGCTGTGGGCGATTTTTCGCTCAGGAAGGCTTTGATTACAAAGCAGGTGAAGGAGGTACTTTTTTGCCCTGGATCGTATTTGCTGCTGTCATCTGGATCTTGAATGTGTTGATTGTCCGCCTGCACGGGTTAAAGCAGTACTGGAGCGCGGGCGTCTGGTCGCTACTGGTGGGTTATTTTTTTACAGAGTCCCTGGTCATCGGCAATGATGCGGTTTTTTTTCACGGCACCTACCTGGTGCAAGAAATTCCTGTTTTTTTCCTGGCCGGTATCACCGGGTTGGGCCTGCTTGTCATACGCTTTCTGCCGGATGAAAAATTGTGGAAATTCTTTTACCTGCTCTTTATTACGGCGCTGCTCACCTGGGTGGAAATCTTTCTGATCAACAGCGGCTTCATTGTAATTACAGGGTGGTCTTTATACTATAGTTTTACTTTTAAATTACTCGCCCTGGTCTGCATTGCCTGGCTGAGTCAACTGACGGTGCGGCAACGAAAAGGGTATTTTTTTTAACGCGGAGAGGAGAGCGGGATGAAACTAACTGTGCTGGGCTCTTACGGCCCTTATCCGCCAGCCGGGGGAGCCTGTTCCGGTTACCTGGTAGAGTTCGAAGAATGGAAGTTATTGCTGGACTGCGGTAATGGCGTTTTGAGCCGGTTACAGCACTTCATACAGCCTCACCAGCTGGATGCCGTGGTGCTAACCCACTTGCACAACGACCATATTTCAGATTGCTTCATCCTGCGCTACGCGATCAGGGCGGCTTTTAAGCAGGGACGGCGCGACAAGCCGCTTTCTCTTTACGCCCCTTCTCGACCGGCCGAGGATTACGAGCGTCTGACTGATCCGGGCATCTTCCAGGTGCAGCCGATCCGGGATGCGGAAACCTTGACTTTTGGCCCGCTGCAGCTTTCTTTTCTGCGCACTGTGCACTCCGTCTCCTGCTATGCCGTGAAAATAACGGTCGCGGGCAGCCCGCATCGTGTGGTTTATTCCGGGGATACAGAATATTTTCCCGACCTGGTGGACTTTGCGCGCGAGGCTTCTTTGCTTCTCTGCGAGGCAAATTTCCTGCAGCGGGATCTACTGGCCGAAGAAAAGAACCACATGAGTGCCAGGCAGGCCGGGATCCTGGGTAAACAAGCCGGGGTGAAAAAGCTGGTGCTGACCCACTTGCTCCCTTACAGGGAGAGGGAGGCCTATCTCGCTGAAGCGAGCAAAGAGTTTGAGACGGTGGAGCTGGCCCAGGAGGGGGAGGTGTATCAGATCAATCTCTCTTCGTTCGACCATGCAAAAAGAGATTGGAAGCTCTTGACAGTTGAAACGAACCCCATTAAGGCCTCTTTGCTGGAGGGCAGGTTGAAAACTGAAGGCATTCCCGTGATGTTGCGAAACGAGGAAGCCGCGGGACAAATTTACGGACTCACGGTGGGGCCTCTGGCTGAAATCCAGGTGCTCGTTGTGGAAGATAAAATCCAACAAGCCCGCGAGATCCTGCAAGAAATCAACGAAAACCCTCCCGAGAAAACAGACTAAGGACATGGAGGCGATCGCCGATGGGAGACCAGATGTGCTTCGGCTGCAGCCCGGAAAACCCCAGGGGACTGCAGTTAACGTTCCGCTATGAAGGAGAAACGACCTATACGGAATTTTTTCCTGACAGCACCCATCAAAGCTACGACGGCGTATTTCATGGCGGGCTGATCATCACCATCATGGATGAGCTCATCGGCAAACATTTGATGCAGCGAAATCACAAAACGGTGACCGGCAGAATGAATGTACGTTTTAAAAGAACCGTTCCCCTGCAAGAAATCGTGGTATTCGGCTGCAGGATCGAAAAACAAAGAGGTAGCCTCTTTATCGTGCAAGCCTGGGCGGAGATCAAAAATGGAGAACGAGCGGTTACAGCAGAAGCGCATATGATGGAAATCGCGTAACAGGGGAGGAGGAATCAAAGATGTGGGAATGTGGCTCCTGGCACGACAGCATCCTGGTAGGCGACAGGGTATATTACCTGCAGGACTTGCCCGCAAAATTAAAGCTGGATCAATCACCGGGTTTGCATTTGCAGCGCTGTGCTCAGGTTAACAGGGATCTCTACCTGCTGGTTTACCAGTCGGTGCCCGGCGTGGAAACCTATTGCTATTTTAAACCTGATTTTGAGGTGGTTGCAGAAGAGAAGCGTGAGATTCCGCCCCTGGATTAAGAAAAAATATGGCTCTTAAATCATATACCTTTGTGTAAAGCTGGTGTGATTAGTGACTATGGAAAAGTTTGGCCGCTATCCGCGGTATTACATCGAGACCATGGGCTGCCAGATGAACGTCCACGATTCAGAAGTGCTGGCAGGACACCTGGAGAAACTGGGGTACCAAGAAACCCTGTCGATGGAAGACGCGGATATCTATATTTTGAATACGTGCGCCGTGCGCAAAAAGGCAGAAGAGAAGGTCTACAGCAAGCTGGGTAAACTAAAACCCCTGAAAGATCGCAAGAAAGAGATGCTGATGATCTTGTGGGGATGTCTCTCCCAGCAGGAAAAGACCGCGCAAGCCATGAAAACGCGCTTTCCTTTCCTCGATATCATCGGCGGCACCCACTCCCTGGGGCGTTTTCCCGAACTGTTAGAAAAAGCGGATTCCAGCAAGGAAACCATCCTGGATCTGGAGGAGGGGGCGGAACGGGAAAACCTGCCAATCAAGCGAGGGCATTCCTTTAAAGCCTGGCTGCCGATCAGTTTCGGCTGCAACAACTTCTGCACCTACTGTGTAGTTCCTTTCGTGCGCGGCCCGGAACAAAGCCGCCCTCCCGATATCATCCTGCAGCAAGCGGAAAACCTGGCCCGCAGCGGCTATAAAGAAATCACCCTGTTGGGACAAAACGTGAATTCCTACGGGAAAGACCTGGAGACGGAGATTGATTTCGCCAAACTGCTGGCCCGGCTGGACCCGATCCCGGGTCTGGTTATGATCCGCTTCATGACGTCTCATCCCCGGGATTTTTCCCGGGAACTGATTTCCGTGATCCAGCGGGGAGAGAACATCTGCGAACACATTCACCTGCCACTGCAGGCAGGAAGCAACCGCATCCTGGAAAGAATGAACCGGGGATATACGAAAGAAGCATACACCGCATTGGTCCAGGCTATCAGGGAAAACATCCCCGGGGTTTCCATTACCACCGATTTAATTGTCGGTTTTCCCGGGGAATCCGAGAAAGACTTCCAGGATACCCTCAACCTGGTCAATACCCTGCGATTTGATGCCGCGTTTACCTTTATCTACTCCACGCGCAAGGGCACAAAAGCGGCAGCGATGGAGGGGCAAATAGACCCGGAGATTAAGAAAAAGAGAATCATGATGCTGAACGAACGGCAAAACCGCATCAGCCTGGAGACGAACCAGCGCTTGATCGGCACCCGGCAATCGGTCCTGGTGGAGGGTACCAGCAAAACCGATCCGCAGATGTTCACGGGCAGGACGCGAACCAATAAATTGGTCCACTTTCCCGCGGACAACGATGTTCTGGGAAAAATCATCGAAGTTGCGATCACGGAAGCGGGTGCCTGGAGCCTGAAAGGTGCGTACAGGCAAATCATCTCCCATTGCCTCTAAAGCAAAGCCTTGGTGATCAGGCTTACCCAAAAACAAGCGTTTGTTTCCCAGCTTACCCTCAGAAACGGAATTTGCGATAAAATATGATATAATATGTTACTGGATAGAGATAATCTTCAGAAAAAAAGCATTTGACATTTGCGAAATTATATTATAAAATAAATAAGATATTTATTAAATAACAACAATTGGGGGATAGAAATGCAAACCATCGAGGAGATTCTGAGAACAAAAAAAATTAAGGTGACTCCCCAAAGGATGGCTGTTTATACGATTTTAAAAGAATCCAAAGAGCATCCTAATGTAGAAATGATCTATCAAAAACTCAAACCGAATTATCCAGCGATGAGTCTTGCAACGGTATATAAAACCGTAGACGTATTAAAAACCGTCGGCCTGGTCCAGGAACTTAACGTTGGAGAAGGCGGTCTGCGTTATGATGGCTGGACGGAACCCCATTCCCATACGTACTGCGAAAAATGTAACAAGGTCAGCGATATTGAGAACATCCCGCAGGATTATGTGCAGAGCGAAGAACTGTTTCAAAAAGTCAAGGAAGAAACCGGGCTGGACGTATCCACCGCCCAATTATATTTTTATGGCATTTGTGCTGATTGCCAGGCCCAGATGGTTTAATCACGGTAAATCCCCCTTTTTATTTGCCCTTTATGGGCTTTTTTTCTTGTTAGGAAGGAATCACTGGATCTTTCCAGAAGAGTATACTGTATAAGTAGAAATGGTTTTAAGCTAGATGGGAGGTGAGTTTTTTGGCTATCGAAGGCAAAGCAAAAGATCTGGGCCAGGAGATCAGCAAGACCCCCGAATACCAGGAGCTGGAGAGGACCGGGGAGAATTTGAAAACAGACAGCGCGGCCCAGCAGTTGATCCAGGATGTGCAAGAAGTGCAGCGCCAAATCGAATTTTCTCAGAAATCCGGCGTGCAGCCTGATCAAGAGCAAGTTGCCCGCTTCAATGAATTGAGGGAGCAGATGCATGCGAATCTTTCTGTACGAAACTTCATGAAAGCCCAGGAAGAATTTAACAACGTCATGAAGTCGGTAAATGACTCAATCAGTGAAGGAATTACCGGAGAGTCCCCCGCGGATGAAGCCGGTGAATAAACATGCATCAAGGATTTGAGAAGGCGAAAGGAACCCGCTGAGAACCATGGCGGGTTCTTTTTCGTGTCTTGCGAGCTGTGTTATAATATACGCGGAAACTTTTTTTCAGAAGCCTGGAGGGAATCCTTTGGCTGTGTTAACGCCCATGATGCAGCAGTATCAAGAGATTAAAGCCTCTTTGCCGGATACGATCCTGCTCTTCCGCGTAGGGGATTTTTACGAGTTGTTTTTTGAAGATGCAAAAATCGCGGCCAGGGAGCTGGAGATCGCCTTAACCAGCCGGGACGGAAGCAAGGACACGGGTATTCCCCTGGCCGGCGTTCCTCACCATGCCGTCCAAAACTACATCGCCCGCCTGCTGGATAAAGGATACAAGGTTGCCATCTGTGACCAGGTCGAAGACGCCAGCCAGGCCAAGGGCCTGGTGCGCCGCGAGGTCACCCGGGTGATAACACCGGGAACCAAGATCGAGGATTCTTTTTTGGAGGAGAAAAAAAATAATTACCTCGCCTCGGTCAGTAAAATGAACCGGGAAAGCGATCATTTTGGCTTGGCCTTTATCGATATATCCACGGGTGACCTCTTCGCCATGCAGCTGGAAGGCATTCAACCTGCCGTCAATGAACTCTTCTGTTTCCAGCCGGCGGAGATTATTTTTGACGGTTGCGCAGCGAAAGACCCGGAATTTAAACAACACCTGCTCAAGTTTCTGCCCGACACGGCCACCCACGTGGACGCCTCTATTGTAGATTCCGAAGAAGCTCATGCCTTGCTGCAGCGTCATTTTAACGCTGAGCTCTTAAGTCAGGCCAGGCTGGATCAGTATCCCACTGTTTTGCGTGCCACGGCCACAGCTGTCAGCTACGTGACAAAGATGCAGACCTTCGGCCTGGGGCATATTCAACGCATCCAGGTGATGGAGAGGAATGAGGCGCTGCGGCTGGACGCCATCACCATGCGAAACCTGGAGATCACGGAAACCCTGCGCACGCGGGAAAAGCAGCGCTCCCTCCTGGGTTTATTGGACCAGACCCGGACTGCCATGGGCGGAAGGCAGCTGCGAAAGTGGCTGGAGAAACCTCTACTTTCCGGCCCTCGCATGCAGCGGCGCTGGGATGCGGTCGAAGAACTGCAGGCCAACCTCTACCGCAGGGAAGAGCTGGTCGGCTTCTTGAAAAACTGTTACGATCTGGAACGTTTGAGCGGGAGAATCAGCATGGGACAGGTCAATCCCCGGGATTTTTTGGCCTTGAAAAAAACCCTGCAGATCATCCCCGAGATCCAGCGCTCCCTGGCCCAGCTCTCCAGCGAAAAGATCAACGAGATTACGCAGCAACTTCCGGATTATACCGGGCTCGCCCAAACCCTGCACGAGGCCATCGCGGAAGATGCTCCCTTTGCCTTGAAAGAAGGTAATATCTTTAAAGATGGTTATTCTCCGGAAGTGGATCAACTGAGAAAACTGTCCAGGAACAGCAAGCAGTGGATTCTTCAGCTGGAAATAAAAGAACGTGAGCGCACCGGGATCAAAGCGTTGAAAGTGGGTTACAACAGGGTTTTCGGCTATTATCTTGAAGTGACCCGGACGAACAGCCACCTGGTGCCGGAAGACTACATGAGGAAACAAACCCTGGTCAATGCAGAGCGCTTTATCACGGAAGATTTGAAAGAGCAGGAAAGCCAAATCCTCCAAGCCCAGGAGAAGTTGGCCCAGCTGGAATTCACGCTTTTTGAGGAACTGCGCGGTAAAGTGGCCGCCTATACTCTTTCCTTGCAGCGAACCGGCCGCCTGCTGGGCGTCCTGGACTGCCTGTGTTCCCTGGCAGAGACCGCTTCAAACCACAATTTCGTTAAGCCGCACCTGGTAGAGAGTTTTACTGAAACGACCATCAAGGATGCCAGGCACCCCGTCGTGGAGTTTACCCAGGAGAGCCCCTTTGTTCCCAATGATTTTTGCCCCGCCGAGAAACGAATCCTGGTCTTAACCGGCCCGAACATGGCGGGAAAAAGCACTTACTGCAGGAGCATCGCTCTGCTATATGTCATGGCCCAGGCTGGCGGGTTTGTGCCGGCCCGTGAAATGAAGTTCACACCGCTGGAGCAAATCTTTACCCGGGTGGGTGCCAGCGACGATTTAAGCAGTGGAAGAAGCACTTTCATGGTCGAAATGGAAGAGACGAGTTCGATTCTATCCCAGGTCTGTGCCCAGAGTTTGGTCGTCCTGGATGAGATCGGCAGGGGAACCAGCACCTACGACGGCATGAGCCTGGCCCAGGCGGTCCTGGAATTTTTGCATGACCGCACCGCTGCCAAGGTATTGTTTTCCACCCATTATCATGAACTGACGGCCCTGGACCTCCACTTTCCCGCGGTGAAAAATTACTGCGTGGCCGTGAAGGAGAAGGGAGAGGAAATCATCTTTCTCCACAAAGTTGTTCCCGGCAAGGCCGACAAAAGTTACGGTATCAACGTGGCTAGGTTGGCCGGGCTGCCCGAGCAGGTGATCCTGCGCGCCCGGGAAATTTTAAGCAGGCTGGAACGGGAGCAGGAAAGGCAGAGGGGGAAGGGGGTTTATTCCGGGCAGGAGAGAGGAAGCGGACAGCTCTCCCTGGTCAGAGAACCCGCAGACAGCGCCCCCCGTTCGCAAAAGGAAGAGAAGGTGCTCCAGGATATCAAAGCCCTGAACATCGTAAACATGACGCCGCTGCAGGCCCTGAACAGCCTCTACAGCATGCAGTCCCAGCTGCTGGCCCGCGAGAGCTCACTGAAGGAAAAGGATAAATAAGCGATGCCCATACATAAACTGGACTCACGGACTGCCAATCAAATTGCCGCCGGGGAAGTCGTGGAAAACCCGGCTTCTGTGGTCAAGGAGCTGGTTGAGAACGCGCTGGATGCAGGAGCCCGGCGCATCAAGATTGCCGTCAAGAGCGGCGGGTTGGAAGAGATATCTGTGACAGATGATGGTTGCGGTATCCTGAAGGCGGATCTTCGCTTAGCTTTGCAGCGCCATGCGACCAGTAAAATCAGCCGGATCGAAGACTTGGAAACTATCACGTCCCTGGGTTTTCGAGGCGAGGCGCTGCCGAGTATTGCCTCGGTCTCCCGGCTTACCCTCAGCACGAAACACCCGGACGAAGAGGTGGGAAACCAGATCGTGATCGAAGGAGGCCGGGAGACCGATTTCCAGGAACAGGGTTTGCCCCCGGGAACCCGGGTAACGATCAAAGAACTTTTTTTTAATACCCCGGTGCGAAAAAAATTTTTAAAAAGCGTGACTGCAGAAACAGCCCGCCTCACGAAAATCGTGCAAAACCTGGCCCTTTCCAGGCCGGACGTGGCCTTTTCCCTGGAAAGAAATCGACAACCCGTGCTGCACACTCCCGGGGATGGGGATATCTTCAACGCCATTTTATCCATTTACGGGCAAGAGCTGGGCAGCCAACTGGTCTCGCTGGACGACGCGGCCCAGGACACCCCCGGCGCCTGCCGGCTCCAGGGCTTTATCAGTCAACCCAAATTTTCACGGAACAACCGGAACTACCAGCTGTTCTTTGTGAACCGCCGCTACGTGCAGAGCCGGCTCATGGGAGAAGAATTGGACCTGGCTTTTTCCCGGGTGGTGACCTCCAGGCGTTTTCCCATGGCCTTTTTATTTTTGTCCCTGCCCCCCGGGGAAATTGATGTCAACGTCCACCCGACGAAAACCGAGATCCGCTTCCACCGTGGGAATGCCGTACGGTCTTTTTTACGCAAAGCGCTGCAAGAAGGGTTTTCTTCCCGGCGCCCGTATGAACTCCCCGGTCAACCCGCGGAGCAGAACGCAGGGGAAGACAAGGAAGCAGGAGAAGCAGGAAGAACAGAGGAAGCAGTGCCCAGTATTAATGAACAGCAGCATTTTTCACTAATGGAAACAAGGCCGGATCCTAATGCAACGGTTTTGGATCAGCTTGTCCCTTATGAACGGGTTTCTCCGGTTTTAGCATCACCTGATCAAGTAAGCAAAGCCCCGGGTTTTTTCGATTACGATCTTCTGTTGGGACAGCTTTTCCATACCTATATTTTAATCCAGCAGGAAAATCGCCTGCTATTTATCGACCAACACGCCGCCCATGAACGGATCATCTGGGAACAAATGGAGCAAACGGGGCATAGGGAGCAGTTGAAGCAGCAGATCATCCCCCAGGCAGTTGAACTCTCGCCCGCCATCGTAGAAAATGTTGCAGCCGCCATGGACCTGTTCGCCGAGTTGGGCCTGGAGCTGGAGCAGTTTGGCGACCGCACCTTCATCATTCGCACCGTGCCCGTGTTCATCCGGGACCGGGTAACCGGGGAATTGCTGCAGGATATCCTGGAGGCGGTTACCCGTGGACCCGCAAACGATCTCCAGGCCATCCAGAACGCCCTGCTGACCCAAATTTCCTGTAAAGGCTCGGTGAAAGCCCGGCAGAAGCTTTCCCGGGAGGAAATGGAATCGCTGCTGCAACAGCTGAAAGCGTGTCAGCAGCCTTTTTACTGTCCCCACGGCCGACCCGTGGTTTTTCAGCTGGAAGAAAAGGAGATTGAAAAACAGTTCAAGAGGAGAAGTTGATGCAGCAGGATCGTGCGCAAGAACCGGAAAAGAACATTCCTCTCCTGGTGGTAGCCGGTCCTACCGCCGTGGGAAAAACCGCTCTGGCCGTGCGGTTGGGCCACCGGCTGCAGGGAGAAATCATTTCAGCCGATTCGATGCAGGTCTACCGCTATCTGGATATCGGAACAGCCAAGCCCACGCCAGCGGAACGGGAGGGGATTTCGCACCACCTGATCGACATCGTGGACCCCGCAGAACGCTTCACCGTCTACAACTACCAGGAATTAGCCCAGGAAACTATCCGTGACGTGTTTGCCCGGGGAAAGCTGCCCATCCTTGCTGGGGGAACCGGGCTGTACATCAAGGCAGTCCTGGAACAGTTTTCCTTTTCCAGGGCAGAAGCGGACCCCCTGCTTCGAAAAGAGTTGCAGGAAGAGGGCCAGGAGAAAGGCCTGGCACATCTTTTCCAACAACTTAAGAAAATTGATCCCGAGGCTGCGGAACGCATCCATCCCAACGACGCACGGAGAATCATCCGGGCGCTGGAATACTTCCAGGTCACCGGGGAACCGATTTCCCGGCAGTGGGATCTCACCCGGAAAACGCAGAGCCCTTACCGTGTCCATTTTGCGGGTCTCTACCTCCCCCGGCTGATGCTCTACGCAAGAATTGAACAGAGAATCGATGCCATGCTGGACGCGGGGCTCCTGGACGAAGTGCGGGGGCTCTTAGACGGGGGATACAGTCCCCGGTTAAAATCGCTGCAGTCCCTGGGGTACAGGCACCTGGTCCAGTATCTACAGGGAACATGGACCTGGGACGAGGCTATCTCCTCTTTTAAACAGGATACGCGAAAATATGCCAAGAGACAGCTGACCTGGTTCCGGGCAGAACCCCGGATCCAGTGGTACGAGGTCAGGCCCGACCAATCGCTGGAACCGGTTTTGCACGCAATATCTACGAATGTAGAAGGATTATAATGCTCCATCCCGAATTGTAAAAAAGACAAAGAAAAGGAGGCGGAGAGAGATGTCGAAAGGAAGCTTTAATTTACAGGACAATTTTCTCAACCAAATTCGCAAAGAAAATTTGCTGGCAACGATTTTTTTAGTGAACGGCTACCAGATTAAAGGGACCATCCGGAGCTTTGATAACTTTACAATCCTCCTGGATGTTGATGGAAAACAGCAGCTTGTCTACAAGCATGCTGTATCCACGGTAATCCCCTTCCGAAACATTTCCATCGCCCTGGTTCCCCAGGAAGAGCGGCAGCAGGCTCCAGCATAGCTTTGCGCTGAATATGAGTATTACCGGTATTATATATTTCTCTTTTAATCCGATCAAAAGTCGATAATGATCATAAAGAGGTGTTTTGATTATAAACGGTAACGCAGAACCGGCCGTCTTGGTCAGCCTGGATACACGGAACGGCACCCCCTATTCCCTGACGGAGCTGGAGCTTTTAGTGGAAACGGCGGGGGGGAAAGTGATTGCTCGCGTTGAACAAAAAAAAGACAGGCCGGATCCCGCTTTTTTTATCGGCAAGGGCAAGATAGAGGAAATAAAAGTTTTGCTCGAAGAAACCGGTTCCTTGTTGATCGTGTTTAATCACGAGCTTTCTCCTACCCAGGTGAGAAACCTGGAAAATTCCCTGGGAGAAGGCGTAAAAATCGTCGATCGCACGGCACTGATCCTGGACATTTTTGCCCGGCGTGCCCTGTCCAGGGAAGGAAAACTTCAGGTGGAGCTGGCGCAGCTCAGTTACATGCTGCCACGCCTCACGGGCAGGCGGTCCCACCTGTCGAGACTCGGCGGAGGCATAGGCACCCGGGGACCGGGGGAAACACAGCTGGAGGTTGACCGCAGGACGATCAACAAGCGAATCGCCGTCCTGAAAAAACAAATTTCGCAAATTCGTAAACACCGGCATTTGCACCGCGACCAGCGCAAAGCGCGGGGTCATACCCTGGTAGCCCTGGTCGGCTACACCAATGCCGGCAAATCAACCCTGCTGAACGCCTTAACCGGCGCCCAAGTCTATACTGAAAATAAGCTCTTCGCCACCCTGGACCCAACCGTTAAACAGATGCCGTTTTACCCGCATAAAAGCATCCTTTTAACCGATACTGTCGGATTTATCGATAATTTACCGCCCCAGCTGGTCGATGCCTTCCAGGCCACGCTGGAAGAAATCACCGAAGCCGACCTGCTGCTACACGTGGTAGACCTGGGCGATACCGCATTCGAGAAGCGCATCGAGGCCGTCAACGACGTGCTGGGCAAAATCGGCCTGGATGAAAAGAACGAAATCTTGATCTTTAACAAAATTGATATCCTGCTGGAACAAGATTTGGCTTACTATCGAAGGATGTTGCCGCGGGAATACCCGGATTGTGTCTTTTTATCAGCGCTGACCGGGGAGGGATTTACCGATCTGTGGAGTAAAATTGAAGGAGCGCTGCAGCACGGCGCCGTCCGGATGAATATCTGTATCCCGTACGAGAAGTGGCCGGGTATCCATCACCTTTATGAGAAGGGGAAAATTCTCAAGATCGATTATGAACCTAACGGTGTCCGCGTCGAAGCGGATATTGAAGCACCTTACTGCAAGGAGTTTGAACCCTACGCTGAATCCCCGGCCCCAAAAAACCAAGAAGGATGAAACGGTGTTGCGTGATCAATGGTGGTCTCTCCTCAAGGTGGACGAAGACATTGCCGGCATGATTTCGGAGGCAGAAAAGCAGGTTATGGAAGTGCACCGCTCCATTGCCGCTCGTACCCTGTACAACCAGGCCAAGGTCCTGGCGGCCTTTCAAGCGGAAAACATTTCAGAGGATTGTTTTTACTCGAATGAAGGTTACGGCTACCACGACCACGGTAGGGAAAAACTGGAAGCCCTTTTTTGCCGGATTTTCCAGGGGGAGGAGGCCATTGTCAGGCCTCATTTTGTTTCCGGCACCCATACGCTGTACGCGTGCTTGAAAGGACTGTTAAAGCCCGGAGACCGGGTCATTTCCGTGACGGGCAAACCCTATGACACCCTTGCCAGGGCCGTTTGGGGCGAGGGACAGGAGGGGCAGGAATCGGGGGGAGACCCGTCCGGCCTACGGGCCTGGGGCATTGAGTTTGCCGCACTGGACACGCCGGAGTTCTATTCCCTGGCGCCCGCCGCCTTGCATGCCATCCTGGATAGTCCTACCCGGACCGTTTTTATCCAGCGTTCCAGGGGATATGACGCAGCCAGGCGCAGCCTGACGATCGCCGAATTACAGGAGATCATCCAGCGGGTGCGCCGCTGTAACCCCCGGGTCTCTATTTTTATCGACAACTGCTACGGTGAGTTCGTAGAAACAAAAGAACCCCTGGAAGTCGGGGCCGATCTGATCGCCGGTTCCTTGATCAAAAACCCGGGAGGCGGCCTGGCGCCGACCGGTGGATATATTGTCGGGAAGAGCGAGCTGGTTCTGCAAGCTGGCGAAGCCATGACGGCTCCCGGTCTCGGCAAAGAACTGGGGGCATTTGTCTCGGGGAAAAGGCTTTACTACCAGGGCTTGTTTATGGCCCCTCACCTGGTGGGAGAGGCCTTAAAGGGTGCCGTGACCCTTGCCGCCGCCCTGCGGCAAGCGGGTTACCGGGTGGACCCCGGACCGGCAGACCCCCGGGGGGATCTGATCCAGACTGTATTCCTGAAAAACGAGGCAGAGCTGCAGCGGTTATGCCGGGCTGTCCAGCACTTTTCCCCGATTAACTCCCACCTCACACCGCAAGCGGGCAAAACAGCAGGTTACGCCGATCCCATCTACATGGCGGCGGGCACTTTTGTCCAGGGGGCATCGGGGGAATTTACCGCTGACGCTCCCGTGCGCCAACCCTACGTGCTTTACCTGCAAGGCGGCCTTTCCTATGAACACGTGATGCTCGGGTTGGCTTCCCTGCTCAGAACCATCCTGGGAAAATAGTACCGGGTGATCGAGCTTGCCGGGGCATAAGTTTTTGTTTCGCTCCGCAAAATAATAGGTATGCATGGACACCCGTATTCGCCGGGTGTTATAATAGAGCAGTTTGAACTACTTGGAGGGATGATCGATGAATCAGTATACCCACGATGATATTCTACATTTTGCCCGTGATCTGAAAATTGCTTTCATTCGACTGCAGTTTTCCGATATCCTCGGTGTGACGAAAAATGTCGCCATTCCCGTGCCGCAGCTGCAAAAAGCCCTGGAAGGAGAACTGGCTTTTGATGGTTCATCCATTGAAGGGTTTGTGCGTATCGAAGAATCGGACATGCACTTGAAGCCCGATCCCAACAGCTTCTGTGTCTTTCCCTGGCGTAGGGGAGAGGGGGCCACAGCCCGGTTGATCTGCGATGTCTACAACCCGGACGACACCCCCTTTGAAGGGTGCCCGCGCTACACCCTGCAGCGAAATATTCGGAAGGCCGCCGATCTGGGCCTTACCATGTATGCGGGCCCCGAGCTGGAATTTTTCTTGTTTCTGAAAGACGAGCGCGGCGAGCCGACCACGGAATCTCATGACCAGGGAGGCTATTTCGATCTAACCCCGGTGGATAAGGGCGAGAATGCCAGGAGAGATATCGTGATCAATTTGCAGCAGATGGGTTTTGAAATTGAAACTTCCCATCACGAGGTGGCCCCGGGGCAGCATGAAATCTCCTTCAAGTACGCCGATGCCCTGACGACGGCGGACAACATCGCGACCTTCCGGTTCGTAGTCAGGACCATCGCCATGGCGCATAACCTGCACGCTACCTTTATGCCCAAACCGGTCTACGGCATTAACGGCTCCGGGATGCATACCCACCTCTCCTTGTTCCAGGAGGGGGAAAACATTTTTTTCAACCCTGATGCTCCGAACCAGCTGAGCGAAAGAGCCCGCTATTTTATCGGCGGGTTAATGGAACACGTGAAGGGCTTTACGGCCATCACGAACCCCATCGTAAATTCCTACAAACGGCTGGTGCCAGGCTACGAAGCACCTGTCTACAACGCCTGGTCGGAACGGAACCGCAGCCCCTTGATCCGCATCCCCGCCAGGAGAGGAATCGGCACCCGGGTCGAACTACGGTCTCCTGACCCATCCTGCAACCCATACCTGGCCATGGCCGTGATGCTCAGGGCAGGGATTGACGGTGTGGAAAAGCAGATCAAGCCGCCTGATCCGGTAGATTTCAACATCTATGAGCTGACGGAACAGGAGCGCCTGGAAAAAGGGATCGACATCCTGCCGATCAACCTGGGAATGGCCTTAAAAGAAATGCGCAAGGATCCCCTGATCAAGGAAATCCTCGGTGAACATATCTTCAATCGCTTCTACGAGGCGAAGACCATCGAGTGGAACAATTACCGCAGCCGGGTTCATGCGTGGGAGTTGCAGCAGTATTTGAAAGTCTTCTAGATAGGACAAAACAGATTGCTGAGGGATTGGTAGATAAACGTTCATAACGTTCATATTGTATGAAAAAGACACCCCGGGTATGCACACCGGGGTGCTCTTTTTCCTTGATCATGAAAATATCCTTGTGAAAAAAGTATTTTTTGAATATTCCTTGACATTTGTCAGGGCTAGAATTATAATTCATATAATACCCATTATTACTACTAAATTACTTACAATTTATCCACGATTTATCACCGTAAACGTTTCAAAAAATATACAGGAGGTGAAAGTCATGTATACAGATCTTTACTGCCAGGAAATCTGTCCGATCTGCAAAAAAGAGATATATCCCCATGAAGCTTACAGGAATCAGTACCTCTGTGGCGAACAGTTGTGTGAACCAACGCCAAAACTGGAGAGATTACTTGGATGCCATATGCGCTCCTTCTGTTCAGAAGAATGTTACAACGCTCTCGCGTCTTCGCCAAGGGCTTGTTCAAACATCAATTACACTAATCACTGGTTAGACCGCATCATCAAGGCGGGAATCGGTCAAGGCGGGAAATAGTGAAAATATTGCCTGATTAAAATGACCCGGGGATCTGAGCAACCCCCGGGTCATTTTAATTTTGCACTGTGAAAACATTTGCCGCTTTCTTCTTATGCCAGGCTGCGGATTAATCCGGTCACTTTGCCGAGGATGCGCACATCACTGGAAAGGATGGGGGAGTAGCCAGGATTTTCCGCCTGGAGCTTCACATGATCCTTTTCCCGGTAGAATCGCTTCACCGTGGCCTCATCTTCCAGGAGGGCAACGACGATCTCGCCGTTTTCCGCTGCAGGCTGCTGCCTGACAAGCACCATATCCCCGTCCAGAATGCCTGCACCGATCATGCTGTCTCCCTTGACTTTCAAAAGGAAAACCTGTTCGCCCCTGACCATTTCCTCTGGCACCACGTGATAGCTTTCAATGTTTTCTTCCGCCAGGATGGGGGCGCCCGCCGTGACTTGACCCACCAGGGGCACGACCTTGGAGCGGACACGGGGCCTGGTGGAATGGTACTTGCTTTCCATGATCTCCAGGGCCCGGGGCTTGGTGGGATCCCGCTTAATATAGCCTTTCTTTTCCAGGGCCTTGAGGTGGGCGTGCACGGTAGAACTGGATTTCAAATTCATGGCTTGACAGATTTCTCGCACGGAGGGAGGGTAGTTCTTGTTCACCACTTCTTCACTGATAAAATCCAATACCTGTCTTTGTCGTGCAGTCAGGTTTTTCAATGTTGATCATCCACCTTTTTAGTTTGATGGCCATGTTGAAAATATTATAGCACAAGCTTTCACAATTAGCAAACATCGGTTTGTGTAGAATGTTTATTTGTATTATCGTTATAATAAAAAAGTACAGAAAAAGAAAAAGGGGAGGGGAGCTCTGAGCTGTCCCACCCCTTTTCTGCTGCAAGAAGAGTATTAAAACATGGTTGTATCCATCTGGCCTGCACGCTGGCCCTTCGCTTCGGGACACCTCCCTGACGTGAGCCAAAGGAGATTACAGGCTTTCTATTTTCTCTGTCCGGCCGTTTTGATGGTTGCCATTTTGCAGATACGACTGGATTTTAAACAATTTATTGATGCCGTCCAGGTACGCTTTCACGCTGGCTTCGACAATATCTGTACTCATTCCGCGGCCAATGATATTTTTGTCTTCATAGGTGAGCTTGATGGACACTTCCCCCAGGGCGTCACGGCCGTGGGTAACGCCTCGAATGTTAAAGCTCTCCAACCGGGGATTAAAGCCAATGATCTTGTCCACGGCATTGTAGGCCGCGTCGATGGGGCCGGCTCCGCTGGAGACCTCCTGGAGCTTTTGATCATCCTTGCGCAGCCGCACTACCGCAGCGGGGATGGTTTTTGTTCCGCTGGTTGTCTGCAGGTAGTCCAGTTCGTAAATGGGTTCGGTGTAGGAAACGTCGATCATGAGCGCTTCCAGGTCCTCGTTGTAGATTTCTTTCTTCTTGTCGGCAAGCTCCAAAAAGCGCTGGTAAAAGGTTTCAAATTCACCGTTTTCCAGTTGGTAGTTCATGGCTTCCAGGTGGTGCCGCACGGCGTGGCGCCCGGAACGGGCGGTCAGGATCATCTGGGCGGCCTGGCCCCCGATGGTTTCCGCATTAATGATTTCATAGGTGCTCTTGTCTTTCAGTACCCCGTCTTGGTGGATGCCCGAAGAGTGGGCGAAGGCATTGACCCCGATCACCGCCTTGTTGATGGGAATCGGGATCCCGGTTAACTTGCTGACCAACCTGCTGGTCCGGTAGATTTCCCGGGTATTGACTTCCGTGTAATAGGGATAGCGGTCGGGCCTGGTCTTCATATTCATAACGATTTCTTCCAGGGCCGCATTGCCGGCTCTTTCGCCGATCCCGTTGATGTTACATTCGATCTGCCGCGCCCCCTGGGTAACCGCGCTCAGGGAATTGGAGACAGCCAATCCCAGGTCGTTGTGGCAGTGGACGCTGAGGATGACCCGATCAATATTCGGTACCTGTGTCCTGATACTCTTAATGAGCATCCCGAACTCATCCGGAGTCGTATACCCAACGGTATCAGGGATATTCACCACGGTGGCGCCGGCATCGATAACGGCTTCGATGACTTTGATCATGTAATCCAGCCGGGCCCGGGTGGCATCCTCCAGGGAATATTCCACGTCAGCGGTGAAGGATTTGGCGTACTTGACCGCCGTGACGGCTTCTTCCAGGCATACTTCCGGGGACTTGCGCAGCTTTTTCTCCATGTGGATATCGGAAGCCGCCAAGAACACGTGGATCCGCGGTTTCTCCGCTTCTTTGATGGCATCCCAGGCACAGGCGATATCTTCATTCTTCGTGCGGGCCAGGGCCGTGATCACGGGTTTTCTGACTTCACGGGAGATTTGCTGCACGGCCTTCAGGTCGCCAGGAGAAGAAATGGGGAAGCCCGCCTCGATGATGTCCACGTTTAGTCGCTCAAGCTGCAGGGCAATCTGTAGCTTTTCCTGGGTATTAAGCTTTGCCCCGGGAGTTTGTTCGCCGTCACGCAGCGTGCTGTCAAAAATGAAAATCCGGTCATTCATGCCGATCACCTCATCAGTTAGATTAATGTGTATAACAAAAAACCTTCCGCCTTCATAACATAGAGACGAAAGGTATCTTCCGTGGTACCACTCTACTTGACAAACCCGCAGTTTGCCCGCTTAAGTGTTCTCCTCTTAACGGTGGAGCTCCGGCCTGGCTTACTCTGGAACATTTCAGTCGGCTTCTCGCAGGGGAGTTTCGGTGATAAAAGAAGAGGTTGCTCTTGCAGCAAACGGCAACTCTCTGGACACTTCTTTAATCCCTACTGGTCCTGCTCATCGATTTTATCCTGTTTCTCAATGTAGCCTTAATATTACCTTGTTTAAGGGAGGCTGTCAACATAATTTTTTAAGAAGAATACGCAAAAACTTGAAAGTTTATTTAACCGGCGGCCATTACTGAGAAAGCGGCTCAAACAACTATCCCGGTAATATTTTCAAAGAGAATACAGCGTTCACCAAAAGGAACCTAAACCTCTTGTTCGTCCAGTAAACTTTACAATGCAAAAATAATGGTATACAATATAGTTAGATTATTTTGAAAGGAGCCAATATGCATGGATAGCAAGGGAGATTTCTTAGCAGGTGTCGTTATTGGCGCAGTGATGGGTGCAGTCGTGGGAATCCTTTTTGCTCCAGCATCTGGTAGAGAAACCCGGGAACGTATCGCGGAAAAGAGCAGAGAAGTGAAAGAGCAGGCCGTGGACACTGCCAAGGAAAAAAAGGATGAAATCACCACCGCATCCAGGGAACTTTTGGACAAATTAAAGGATAAACTTCCCAAAAGCAAAGATGTCCAGGATATTTTAGACGATGTAGAGAAAGAACTTAGCCGGTAAGGCTGCAGAGAGCCATGGAAGAAAACTTATTGCTATATGCCCTGGTGGCAGCCACAACGGTGAATACCGTAATACTTGTTATCTTGGTCATTGTTTTGATTAAACTCTCTCTCACCGTAAACAAAACGGTGGTAAGAGTTGACCAGGCTGTAGACCACGTTCAAAAAGAAATTTTAAGCACCATGGCGGTTGCTCGCAAGGCGATTCAACAGGGAGGGATCTTCCTGGAAAACGTATATCCAGCGGTGCAGCGCTACATGATGCTTTCTACACTGCGAAAAATGAGCTCGCCACGGACATCCAAGATGATCACAGGGATAGGGATCGGCTACGGCCTGCTACAGGCATACTTAAAGCTGCAGCAAAAAAAATAGGTGGAAAGTAATCTTGCCTGGATGAAAAAGACGAAAGTTTTGCTGAGCGAAGAGAAATTCCCGCAGCGTGCTGTGGGAATTTCTCTTCTTGGGAAAGTGGGGGAGGACAGGCAAATGCCGACCGTGTAGGGTAGCGGTACTCAGTGTTCACCCCAAGTCAAGTTTTTTGCGGGACCAATAACGTCCGATAATATACATTATGTTAACTAGGCGAAAGAAGGGACAAATCTCGAAGGAACAGCGATATGCCTGCAATTAACACCTTGTCATTGCCTGGTTCACCCGGTGCGCAGCACGTTTCCATGGCAATCCGTGGTGTAACCCCGGAAAGCGCAGCTTTTTGAACATTTATTTTCGTGATCACCGCTACCATAACTCCGTCAGCCGGTGAACGTAACCTTTTTATTTCCTTCGCGTTCTTCTTGGTTGCCATTACTTCATGGATGCCGTAAAGGCCGCACCAGGTATGCTTTCATCCTGGATTCGTCTAAATAAAGATATCATTCCCGGTGTATGTTTGTCCAGGTATGCGGACAAAATCTACGGTCAACCGGGTGCACAGAGCACGAGCTTACATATAAAAAGCTTAAAAGATATCGTAATTTCCCCGGATCTGGCGATTTTCGCTTCACCGTGATCTTGCTGTATTCGATCATCTAAAAGAGCTAATAAACGGATATTCTCCAACAAAACCTGCCCGGATGGCGATCGGATGGATTCCGCCTCTTTAAGCCGGGTAAAATTCCTTCCTAAAAAATACGGGTTCCTCTCCCCTTTTCTTCCGGGTGGTTATATATTATGTTAACTTGAATGTTTTAAGGTTATTCCCCCGGTATCTCGTCCTCCAGGGCCCTTTCCACGGCTTTTACAGCATGGAGCGATGTCGTATCGAACACGGGCACGCTTACCTCTTCTTTTTTCAGCAGCAGCGTAATCTCCGTGCAGCCGAGCACGATTCCTTCTGCCCCCTGCGCAGTCAGGTCGTTCATAATCCTGATATATTCTTGCTGCGATCGCATATCATATTTCCCCAGGCATAACTCTTTAAAAATCACCCGGTGGACCACGTCCCTGTCTTGTTCACCGGGAATGATCACGTCAATCCCTTTTTCCTGCAACCGTTCTCGATAAAAATCCTGTTCCATGGTCGGTTTGGTTCCCAACAGCCCGATTTTGTTTATACCTGCTTTTAAGATTTCTTCTGCCGTGGGATCGGCGATATGGATGAGTTCAATTGTTAGTGCCTCCTGGATCGTTTCATACAGCTTATGCATGGTATTGGTGCACAGCAAGAGGAAGTCCGCCCCTCCCGCTTCCAGGATCCTGGAAGCTTTTACCAGTATCTGGCTTATTTGATCCCATTCGTCCACTTGCATGAATGGTTCAATTTCTCCAAAATCAACGCTGTAGAGCAGGCACCTGGCTGAATGCAGGCCTCCCCGCCTGTGTTTTGTCTCTTCATTGATCAGGCGATAATACTCCAACGTCGATTCCCAACTCATGCCGCCCAGCAATCCGATTGTTTTCATCATGTGATTCCTGCCTTTCAAATGACCAGCTGCAGCACCTGGTTTACCTTGCTCCAGTCCTCTCGCAAAGCTTCGGTGCCCATCAAGGTGCCGATATGCCCTCCCCCGGTCAAGATTTCAATCACGTGATCGGGGGGTGTGCTGACATATTGCTTTAAGGCAAAGGCTTGTCCGGGTGGCGTGATATGGTCCCTGGCGCCGGCCAGGATGATCAGCGGGCAGTGGATATTTTTCAAATTTAGCGTTTGGCCGTTTATCTGCATGGAATGGGGTTTCGTCAGGTTGTTCTTTTGAAAGATGTTTTCGATGACCTCCAGGTAAAAGCGCCCCGGTAGTTTTTGAGTATATTCATACCAGTTTTCGAAACGAATGTGCCGCTTGATGTATTCTTCCTCTTCTTCCAGGATCCATCTCCACAAACGGACATACTTGTTAAAATAGTGTTCCTCCGGCTGCATGCTTTTGAATCCCATTACCATTAGCTTGCCGTCCATCAAGCCGTTTCCCAGGGCAACCAGGTACTGAAAAAACGACAGGGGCATTTTGGCCATATCCACGATGGGAGAGGGTTCCGCCTCGACATCGATCGGTGCCGCTGCAGTGATCAAGGCAGAGATCTTATCCTGATGCAGCGCCGTATAGATGGTCGCCTGCCAACCGCCCTGGCACTGGCCCACCAGGTTAATGCGGAAAATATCGGTTCTCTCCCTGATTACCTCGACGGCTTCATCCGTTAAGCGGATATAATCATCGATGCCCAGATCTTTAAACGTAGATGTTGCGGACAGCCACTGGGCCACGTAGACGTCGTACCCGTAACGATGGAAAACCCTTACCAGGCTCTGGGCCGGAGAGTAATCAGCCAGGTTGGAGTGGTGTCCGGCCTGCGGTGGTAGGATTAAGACCGGTCTCCTGGCTTTTGGCTCCTCCCGGTTGGGAAAATGCCTTAAACAAAGGGTCTGGTGTTCGTAGATGATCTCGTTCGGGCTCGACCAGTCCGTTTCCGGGTTTCGAATATCATTTAAAATCTTGAAGTACTTGACTGCCTTGGTGTTGTAATCCATCAGCGCCTGGGCAGAAGAAAACGGCGGCACTTCAGGTAACGAGGTTGGAGAGAATAAACTCAAGGGTACAAACATATCACGAATACGTCCTTTCTCTAAACCAGTTGTATTTTAGCTTATACCGCGAATCCCTGGTCAAGGATTTGCGCGTAAATCTCTTCGTTCAACTCAATATATTTGCCCTGGGCATGGTCAAAGACATAAATCTCATCAGGGCTGCTTTCGTCTTTCGTTTCCGGATTCGCGCCTTCTTCCCGGTATTTTTGTTTGAGCCCATCATCCAGGAATTCTTCTTCCGTGAGGCGTAAAAACAAGGGTATTTCGTGGGCAGGCAGCCTGCGTTTAAGATAATCGTTAAATTGCGTCCAGTTTAGTTTTTCTCCCGGGATGAGAGACACGACGGCCATGCCGCAGTAACCTTTATAACCCGGGACGGTTACATTAAATACAAACGCATCGTCCACAGCGCCGAAAAACTTCTTGATTGCATCGCTCACTTTCGTGGCCGAGATGGTTCTTCCTTTCCAGCGATAAATATCACCCAATCTGCGTTGAAAGGACAGGTGGTCTCCTGCATGAAGTTGCATTAAATCTTGGGTGTGGAAGTACTGATCTCCCGCTGTAAAAACATCGCGAAGGATGACTTTTTCCGTTTCGGAAGGATCGTTGATGTATCCGGGAAAATTATTGTAATGATAAATGGTGCAGAGTAGCAGGCCAACATCATCGGGCGAGCAGGCAATTGCCCTGCCCTGGTCGTCCGTTAAGATTTCTTCTTTTTCTTCATCGAATTGCACAAGTTCGCCCTGCCGGATACCCCCCAGGTTTAAGTTTCCACACATCCCGGGAATTTCATCCACGTTGATAAACGTCCCGATGTTTTCGGTAGTATTGTATGTTTCGATGATTTGCTGCACACCAAAGCGTTGTTTAAAGGGTTCGATGAGGTCCGGGGTTAAGCCGTTGCTGATGATCGTCTTTAAGGGATGCCGGCGATCCGCTTCAACGGGATCCTGGTTGTAGATATAATGAAACATTTCGCCAACTCCAAAAAAGTAATCGGCCCCGTGATTGTCTATATCGCTCCAGAAAGTCGAGGCAGAAAAGCGCTTCGCCATAACCAAAGTTGAACCGGAAATTACCATGCCGGCAAAACAGGCATTAAAACCGCCGCTTAAATACAAGGGCAAACATAAGTACTGGACGCGGTCCGAGGTTAAACCGGTAAACACTTCCAATGCTTTTCCAGCCATGAGCCACCGCATGTTGTTGATAGGAACAGTTTTTCTGTGTCCACCACTACCGGAGGTGAACAAGTAAGCCAGTGTTTCATCTACCGAGGTGGCTGGCGTGGACGGGGGGTTGACTGCTTGCGGGGGCATCTTCTGCCTGATGTCTATAAACCCGGCTGGCACTTCTTCTCCCGCGATTGCGAGAAGCATCATCTCCCCGGGATGCCATAAACGGAGATAATCCTCAACCTGCACGATTCTTTCCGCACACTCGCTGTCCAGCACAATAGCCTTGGCCTCGCAAAGATTAATGTCCCGGGCCAGGCTTTCTTTCCTTAACTTGGTATTGATCAATGCGGAAATAATACCCAGTTTGCTCAAAGCGGCAACCATAGCCAACATATGCACGGAGTTATCCATCATCAGGGCGATCACGTCACCGCGTTGATAACCTGCTGCAGCAAAAAAGGCGCTATAGCGATTCGCCTCTTCGTTCCATTCACTGTAGGTAAACTCATCTCCGTGGCAAATAATCGCTGTGTGCCGCGGCTTGAAAACAGCCAGTTCTTCCAATCTCAGACCCAAGGAAATCCTGCGATTCGTGTTTAACAAATTCAGGTAGTCCTGGTAGGCCTGGTTTTCTGTGTGCATGCTTGATCTCCTT
>PWRN01000066.1 GCA_003556225.1 Syntrophomonadaceae bacterium | reverse complement strand
CCGGGCATCGCACCACCTACGGGGCCTGGTTCCGCCACCTGGACCGACTGGAAGAAGGCGATGAGCTGATCCTGCGCTACGACAACCAGGTCTTCCGCTTCCAGCTGTGGGATGTCTTTGCCATCCACAACCGGGACTGGAACGTGATCGACCCCACGGAATGGCCGGCCCTGACCCTGACGACCTGCCACCCGCCGGGCTGGGCGACCCAACGCCTGGTGGCCCGGGCCTACCTGGTTGATGAGGATAGTCTGCCTCACCATCCCTGATGGGAATATGAGGGAAATCGAGCCGCACAAATTGAACCGTTTAGCCCTAAGAATTTTTTTATGTACAGTAAAACTGCGTGATGTAAAAATTAACCAACAGCTTGACATGTCTTATATCATTCCTATAATCGAAATCAACGAACAACCAGGAGTGATTTAAATGAAAATTTTAGCTTGCACAGATGGGTCGGAAAACAGCCAAAAGGCCTTAGAAGTGGCATCCACCATTGCCGAGGGATGTAATCCTGATGAGGTTGCCATCATTCATGTTCATTCCCCCCCTGACATTGCCTATTGGGAATCCTTAACACTAGAAAGCGATGGACCCTTCAGTGGGTGGCGGGAGCGGCACAAGGTGGCAGCGCTTACAATACTATCAGAGGCCACAAAAATATTTGAAAAAAAGAACATCGAGGCAGCTACAATTTTAGAACAGGGGCATCCTGCCGAAACGATTTTAAAGGTCGCATCTGAGAAAGGGTTTGATATGATTGTCCTCGGAAGCAGGGGCATGGGTGGATTGAGAAAAGTGTTGCTGGGGAGTGTGAGTGGCGCTGTTGTTCAAGAAGCGGAAAATTGCAATGTGCTCACTGTGAAATAAGATTACCGTGATCATGGCTGGTTAACCTATGAAAAAGAAAGAGCTTTTTTAGTCGGAGAAAAACTCATGGATCTATTAATCTGTCCTGAAGTCCCTGCGAACCACAAAAAATTGATCGAGGAGGAAGATGGCAGCTATACGGTTCACTACCTGTCGCTGGATCTGGTCACCAACCAGGATAATTATGAAGAAGCCCTTGATGATCTGGTCTGCCAGGCGAAGGACTATGCATCTGATTTTCTGGATCATATTGATCTATACCTTTCCGACGAGTCACGGAAAAAGCACCTTCCTTTGATGGTGGCGATTGCCAAGGCAACCTCTGATGATGGAATTAAGTCCTTGATGGGACTCCTCCAAGAACCAACAGAAAATCCAACAAGAAAGTGAAACAGGATGGTGCCTGACCTTTCGCAGTAGGGAAGAATTTGCTTTTCTGCCAGCCCCGATCCACGGATCCACGGGGACGGTTCCTCTGGCGATCCACGGGGACGGTTCTTCTGGATCGCCTGGAAGACTAGCGGTTAGTTAAACCCAGGTTATCGCAGGCGATCCAGAAGAACCGTCCCCGTGGATCGCCCCACCGCCCGCCTCTAATCCAAAAGCCTACTTTTCATGGGAAGAAAGGAGTATTTTTGCCCGACCGGCCAGCCCTTTTCCCCCGCCACATTCCCCCCTCATCCCCATCTCTTCCCGCTATTATCGCCTTCTTTTCCACGCCTCCTCCCCGTCTTCAGCGCCCTTATTGCAAAATAGAACAGGCCACAGGCAAAAAAGGAAATCCGCGAAAGATGTTGAATATTTCACAAAACGTCTCTAACAGTGAGCCCTTTAGGCCCTTAGTTCTTAAGTATTGTGTACTTTTGGCAGAAATTTTTCAAGCGATCCCGCGAACGCCGATGTACTCGATGCTTAGAAGGGGTCATTTTGAAATTCAACTTTTTGGTTCTGGCTTGTTCAGGTTAGGGTATTGTTCACCTCATGATGAGCCTCTTTACACACGTTTTCATACCGCGTCATCCCCGCGCTTTCCTTCATGCACGGAAAGCTTCGATTTCCTCATATTCTCGCTCTTTGAGGGCCAACGCTTCGCGAAGGGCAAATTCCATCTGTAAGCCAAGCCAAAATTCAGCGGACGTGCCAAAGAATTTACTTAGCCGCAGGGCTGTGTCCGCGCTAATGCCGCGCTTCTTGCGAATAATTTCCGAGACCCTGGTCGCAGGGATATGGGTTGATTTTGCCAGTCGGTATGGCGTGATTCTTAAAGGTTTGAGGAACTCCTCTTGGAGTACTTCCCCGGGGTGGATGTTGGGGATGCGGTTTTGATTCACAAAAACACCTCCTAAATAACGTCAAGCGTTAATGTTTCATTAACTTACCATCTTCCTGATTATTCCCATCAGCTCTTCGATGGTGTTCTCAGCGCCTTCCTGCTCCTGGATGGCCTGGCTGACGCAGCCCTTCGTGTGGTCTTCCAGGACAATGAGGGCCAGCCGGGCCAGGGCCATGCGCGCCGCGGCGATCTGGGTCAGCACGTCCACGCAGTAGCGCTCCTCTTCCACCATGCGCTGCACCCCCCGGACCTGCCCTTCCACCCGTTTCAACCCGTCCAAGAGTTTTTTCTTGTGCTCCTGGTAGCT
>PWRN01000021.1 GCA_003556225.1 Syntrophomonadaceae bacterium | reverse complement strand
TCCCGTGTGCAGCAGTGTGCTGGTGGTTTTCGTGGTCAAGGAGGCGCCGCCACCGGCGATAATGGCCAGCGACCAGGTGAGCAGGGGGCCCAGTTCAACCAAAACCGAGGCGGTGATAATGGTCCCTGCCACCAGGGCGAAGGGGATGCTGATCGTGCTCAGGAGGTTGTCGACAAAGGGAAATAAGTAGGACAATAGTTCCAGCACCGTGGCCACGGCGAAAACCGTCAGGGCCGGGTAAGAGCCGAGCCACGCAAAGGTAGGAGAAAGTTCCAGGTGGCCCGTCAATGCGGCCACGCTGATCACCAGGAAAGGGAGAAAAAGGCGAAAGCCCGACGTGGCGCTTAAGCCAATGCCGATCAGCAAACTGATTGCCAGCTCCATGCCTGTTCTCCTTCGGGTTTAATCTGAATCGATCCTGTTTTTATTATCTCCAATTGCCTCCACAGCGTCAAGGATCATCCACGCCGGCTCCTTTCCTTTCCATCTGCGTATTCCTACAGTGCGGCAATACAAATGCTGAGCAATACAGCCCGGACGTACGCCTCCTCAATCAGTGTTCACCCTTAACCGTTCTCGCAGCAACCCTGGCAGCTGCGGAAAAGCGCGTCGCAGCATACGGTAAAAGAGCTGTTTGTACGTCGCTTCCATCGCGGGAACATCCAGGTAGTCATGGATCATCCTTTCATCGCCCGCAAAAATTGAAAAGAGCAGATCGGGATACTTGCGGAGGCACTCGGCAAACCGAAAGGCGTATTTTAAGTTATCGTCAAATTCCTCGCGGCAGTCCTTTTCATAAGCTGTCGTCACGTCGGTGGCGTCATCCTGCGGCAGGGCTGCAGCAATTTTCTGGCTGGCGATCTGTCCGGAACGGATGGCATAGGCGATGCCTTCCCCGGAAAACGTATCCACAAATCCCCCGGCATCGCCACACAACAACGTCCTTTTGCCGGTGAGCTTCTTCCGGGGCCACCCCAGGGGGATGACGTGCCCCTTCGGTGAACAACCCGCGGAAAAACCGGAATGACCGCAAAGTGTCTGGAGCTTGCTTTTGGCGCCATTCATCTCGCGAGCGATTCCGTAGATTCCCACTGAATGATGATTTTTGTGGGGGAAGATCCACCCATAGCCCCGGGAGGTGATCCCGAACTGGAACTCCATGATCTTTTTCGGCAAGGCAGAAGTTTGGGTGCCCGAGGGTTTCAGCTCCGCGACAAGACCGAAGCCATAGCGGTCTTTGCTTTCCCTTCCCCTGATCTGATATTTCAACTTGCCATGGGCGCCTTCGGCGATAATCAAGTATTTTGCCCTGTATTGGTGGCGCTGCTTGTTATAGACCCGCACGAAATCATCTTCTTCGAAAAAATCATGAATCTTATCCCTCTGGATCAAAGCTCCGGCCCGCAGGGCTTTTTGCAGCAGGTAATGATCGAACTGGTCCCTGGCGATCAAAACGGCGATCCTGTGTTCTTTGACAACCTCCACGGACTTGTCCTTGTAGCTAATTTTCGCCCCGTAAATTTCATTTTCCTGTAAAGACGCGGGTAAATCACCGTCCATGTAAAAGAGGGCTCGTTTCGAGATGGCCCCTCCACAGGGCTTAGGCCTGGGAAACCGTTCCTTTTCAATGAGCAGGACGTCCAGGCCGCTTACCGCCGCCGTGTAAGCGGCAGCGCTCCCGGCAGGCCCCGCACCGATAACAATCAGGTCAAACACGGCTTTTCCCCATTTCCACCTGGCTTAGCGCGGATGACGCGCCTCCACCCGGTGTTTATTCGTCAAATATTTCTGAATATCCTGCCGAATCAGCAATTTTATGCGGCGGAAATGTGGAAACCCGGAAGACCCTGGTGCTTGTCATTGCACCCACACAAAGCCGGGCGTCCGGGGAAATGGGTGACCTGGGATATTTGGGTGCCGGACCAGGCCAGACTTCCCCTTCGCTCATGCGAGGCATCCAGATCATGCTTTAGCGGTACAGGGGTTTGCCCAGGGCAATAACGTCATTTTGCACAATTCCACGCAAAAGCCTTCCCAGGATATCCGATCCCGTGATCACTTTCTTTTCTTCCCCCCACAAAAGGATGATATCTTCGTCGATCACATCATCCTCACCGTGCTGGGGATTTACCTTAAAGCGTGGAATGACCTGGCCCAGGGGGATGTTTCTATCTTTGGCAATAATGGGGCGGTGGCAGTGTCGTAAAGGATTGAAGCGATCCCTGTTAAACAGCAGATCCCGAATAAATTTGTCAGAGTTTAGGACCATGCGGGGTTCGCCTTCCCGGTCGATTACGATCACCCATTTTTTCTGGGACCGCTGCACGGTTTTTAGAAATTCATCCTGGTCAGAGGGTTCCAGGGGTGGAAAAACAGGTTTGTTTCCCTCGAAGTCCAGGCTAATGATACTCTCGGGGTCGATGGTCTCTCCCTCGGCAGCCAGCGGCAAGTCATCCAGGGCCAAAAAATTCAGGGCACCCTTGCCTTCCATCTTGTCGATATCGGTTTCCAGGGAGTCCATGTGCATGCGAATCAGTTCCCGGAAATCTTTTTCCTTAAAGTAGGGGATCGCTTCTTT
>PWRN01000019.1:2500-79738 GCA_003556225.1 Syntrophomonadaceae bacterium | reverse complement strand
AGGAGGCGTTAAAGGGAAAACAGCGCCAGCTGAAAGGGTACGCTTTTTACATCGCCTCGGCCCTGGCCGCTGGTACGGCGTTATATCACCTCTATACAGCCATTGCAGGTCCGCCTTTCGCTATTCTATTTCGTAACATCCACTGGATGCTGCTGGCCACCTTAATTTTTATTTATTTCCCGGCAAATAAAAAATCGCCCACCGACCGGATCCAGCTGGTGGATTATCTCTGTGTCGGCATTACCCTGGTGCTGGGTTTTTACCTCTGGATGAACTGGGATGCCATTGCCGCCAGGGCGGGCGCGCCGACCCAGGCGGACATCATCCTGGGCGCCCTCCTGGTCATCATGGTGATCGAAGCGGGGCGGCGCACCGTGGGCTGGTTTATCGTCATCGTGGCGCTCCTCTTTATGGTCTATGCCTATTTTGGCCAGCAGATGCCCGGCATTTTGGCCCATCGCGGGTATTCCATCGCCCGGATCTTTCCCTATTTATACCTTACCGATGCCGGGGTTTTTGGCATTCCCCTGGGTGTTTCTTCCCGGTTTATTCTCTTGTTTATTATTTTTGGCGCGTTTCTCGACCGCTGTGGTGCCGGGATTTTTTTCCGGGACCTTTCCCTGGCCTTGACCGGCCGCTATGTCGGTGGGCCCGCCAAGTCCGCGGTATTGTTCAGCGCCTTTATCGGTTCGATCACGGGAAGCTCCACGGCCAACGTGGTGACCACGGGGACGTTTACGATTCCCCTGATGAAGCGGTTGGGCTATAAGCCGGAATTTGCCGCAGCCGTGGAAGCTGATGCTTCCACAGGCGGCCAGATCCTGCCCCCCGTGATGGGAGCGGCAGCTTTCGTCATGGCAGAATTTTTGGGCCGGCCTTACGTGGATATCATGGTAGCGGCCGCCTTTCCGGCCTTCCTATATTTTTTTACCAGCTATTTTATGATTCACTACCGTGCCTTGAAGGAAAACCTGGTGGGCTTGCCCAGGGAAGAGCTGCCCCGGTTGAAAGATGTCTTGAAGAAGGGGGCTTATTACTTTGCCCCCCTGGTGCTGCTTGTCTACATGCTCTTCCGCGGTTTTTCTCCTTCCCGCTCCGTTTTTTTTGCCATTGTCTTGACGATATTGTTAAGCTGGCTGAAAAAAGAAACCCGCATGTTCCCCAAAGATATCATCCAGGCCTTGATCGACGGCGTACAAAAATCCCTGGAAGTGGTGGCCGCCTGTGCCGTGGCGGGTATTATCATCGGCATGGTCACCATGACAGGCCTGGGGCTGAAATTTTCCACCCTGATCGAAATGCTTTCCGGGGGCAGTCTGCTGTGGGCCCTGCCTTTGACGTTAATTGCTTCTCTAATCCTGGGTATGGGAGTGCCCACCACCGCTAAATATATTATTTTGGCTACCCTGGTCGCACCGGCCCTGGTGACCATGGGCGCCCCCATCCTGGCGGCGCACCTGTTCATTCTCTATTTCGGGACCGATGCGGATATTACGCCTCCTGTCGGCCTGGCCGCCTATGCAGCGGCGGGGCTGGCCGGGGCTCACCCGCTGACTACCGGCTGGGAAGCCTTGAAGATGGGGATTACTGCGTACATTGCGCCCCTGTTATTTATCACGGGGCCCGCGTTGTTATTAATTGGTACGCCCGGCGAAATTGCCCTGGCCCTTCCCACCGCTGCCTTTGCCTGCGTCGGGCTGGGCGCCGCCATGCAGGGTTATTTTGTGCGGGTGATGCCCTTCTGGCAACGCCCGATCTTATTTGCCGGTTCTGTCATGCTGATGGAAACCACACTGCTCTGGGATCTCGTTGGCTTTACCCTGGTCGTCGGCATCTTCCTGATCGAAGTGATCGCGAAAAGGAAGGAGGACGCGGTCAAGGCCTGAGCCGTGCCTGCCTGGGATCAGGGAGCAGCGCGTGCCAAATCCTGGAGCCATCACTTTTTCCAGGGAGCAATATCCCTTGGATGCCCCGGGAAGGCAGGGAAAAAGGAGAGAAAGCCGACGCTAGCCCTACAGCGAAAATTTAGTTAGCGTAGCCAGGGAAACGATTTCAGCGTTACCGGAGCGAAGCGAAGAATTCGGGGATATTCCTCTGGTTTTTAGTCGATAATTTTTGCCCAACAATCGGGTTTGGCCCGCTCACGAACTGGCCAAACCCGGTTGTTTATGTACATTGACTTTTGGAATGGACTTCCTGGAAAATCCTCGTAGCTTTGGAGAGTAAAATATTGTAGAATATTCACAGGGAAAAGCAATCCTTGCAGAATCTTACTCAAGCAGTGAAACAAGACGGGTCGAAGGAGATGATCATCTTGCCGGTGCTGCGCATGATCCAGAAGAGTTCCGAAGATAAGATCGCAGAAGCCTTGAAGGGTAAACACAGGAGCTTAACCGGAATATTTGGGAAGATGATCACTTTTATTGCGGCGGGTATTGCCCTTTATCACTTGTACACGGCTTACTTCGGCCCTCCCTTTGCCGTGCTTTTTCGAAACATCCACTGGATGCTCCTGGCTGTGCTGATTTTTCTCGTTTACCCGATTCGCAAGAAAAGGGTTACTTCGAGGCCCGGGTTATTCGATTTGCTCTGCGTGGCGCTGAGCCTGGTTGTCGGGTTCTACCTCTGGCTGAACTGGTCGGCGATCGCTGCGCGGGCGGGCGCGCCGATCACGGCGGATATCATCCTCGGGGCTTTGTTGGTCCTGCTGGTTTTTGAGGCAGCGCGGAGGACCGTCGGCTGGCCGATTATCCTTGTCAGCGTTCTTTTCCTGTTCTATGCGTATTTTGGACAGGCGATGCCAGGGATGCTGGCCCACCGGGGTTATTCCATCGCCAGGATATTCCCGTACCTGTACCTGACCGACGCAGGGATCTTTGGTATTCCCCTGGGCGTGTCAGCCCGGTTTATCCTGCTTTTTATTGTCTTTGGTACGTTTTTGGATCGCTCCGGGGCAGGGATCTTTTTCCGGGATCTTTCCCTGGCCCTGACCGGGCGTTTTGTGGGGGGGCCGGCCAAATCGGCGGTTATCTTTAGCGCTTTCATCGGTTCGATCACGGGAAGTTCCACGGCCAACGTGGTCACCACGGGGACTTTCACGATTCCTTTGATGAAAAAACTCGGTTACGACCCGGCTTTTGCGGCGGGAGTGGAAGCCGATGCTTCCACGGGCGGGCAAATCCTACCGCCCGTGATGGGGGCGGCGGCCTTTGTCATGGCTGAATTTTTGGGCAAACCGTACCTGGATATCATGATTGCCGCGGCTGTTCCGGCTTTTTTATACTTTGCCACTTCTTACTTCATGATTCATTTCCGGGCCCTGCGGGACGGCCTGGTCGGCCTTCCCCGAAAAGAACTCCCCAATTTGAAAACAACCCTGTTGGGGGGATTCTACTACTTTGTTCCCCTGGTCTTGCTGGTCGTGCTGCTCTTCAGAGGCCTTTCCCCTGCCCGGTCCGTCTTTTTCGCGATCATCATTACCATTGCATTGAGCTGGCTGCGCCGGGAAACCAGGATGGGGGCAACCGATATCTATCATGCCCTGGCGGAAGGGGTAATCAAGGCGTTGGAAGTGGCCGCCGCCTGTGCAGTAGCCGGGATCATCATCGGGATGGTGACCATGACCGGGCTGGGACTCAAGTTTTCCACGCTGATCGAGCAGCTTTCCATGGGGCACCTGCTGCTGGCCCTGCCGTTGACCATGATCGCGTCCCTTTTCCTGGGGATGGGGGTTCCCACGACAGCGAAGTATATTATTCTGGCCACCCTGGTTGCGCCGGCCCTGGTCAAGCTGGGCGCCCCCCTTTTGGCCGCCCATCTCTTTATCCTGTATTTCGGCACGGATGCCGATATCACCCCGCCGGTTGGCCTGGCGGCCTATGCTGCAGCGGGTATTGCCGGGGCCAATCCCTTGTTGACAGGCTACGAGGCCTTAAAAATGGGGATAACGGCATATATCGTTCCCTTTATGTTTCTTTATGGGCCGGCCCTGTTGCTCAACGGCTCCCTCGCAGAGATCCTGTTGTCCTTTGCTACAGCCCTTTTTGCTTGCGTCGGACTGGGTGCAGCCATGCAAGGTTATTTTGTCCGCAGTATGCCTTTCTGGCATCGCCCCTTTTTATTTATCGGTTCGGTCATGCTTATGGAAACCAGTTTCTTGTGGGACCTGATCGGTTTAGCTCTGGTGGGGGGCATCTTCCTCATGGAGTTTATTGCCCTGCAGTCACGGGGGGACCACTAAGAGGGGGCCGGGGAAAGTTTAACCTGTTTTTCCCAGTCATGAGATTTTCTTCACCCTGGCAAAAAGTAACTCCCTCCGCGAGGAAGATCAGAAAAGCCAAAGCGTATTCAGCTGCGCGCAGTGGATCATCAAAACTTAAATCTTGCAGATATGGCCGGTACAGCAGGTAGGCCGGGGAAGCAGGAGACTTCCTGCCAGTTAAGGCAGCTCACCATCGCTGGCGACCTTAACCCAGATACACTGCTGCGCGTGTCCGGCTAACTCGTCTTTAATCTTTTTCTGGATGCCGGCCATGTCTTCCCTGGTTTGCTGAAAGATCTTGCTGCACCCTTCATCCAGGTCCAGGTCAATGCCTTCCTGGGCCAGCCGGGAAACTTCCTCCAGCCTGGAGAGGATTTGGGCGTATTTCTCCTTGGTGAGCAGGGCATCACGCATCATCTCCGCTTCTTCTTCGTCGAGGAGTTCGAACTTCTCCCTGGGAGCCCCGCATTTGGGGCACACCTCCGGGGGCTCTGCCGCTTCGTGCAGGTACCCGCAAACTTCACAACGCCAGATTTTCATGTTCTCTCACCGCCTTAACTGAAATTAGCCGTCTTCAATGTCATTCTAACCAGCTTTGCCTGATCTGGCAATACCGGATCCCCGCGTGTGCTGGAACTGCGGGGGTCTTTTTACGTAAAAGATTAGGACCGTGCCGCTATGCGAAACGGGCAGGCCGGAGATGACGATGTGATGAAGGTAAGTCAAGAAAATTATCTGAAACATTACAGACAGGGAAAGGAAATTATGGTATAATTATTAAAAGAGATATTATATAATATGCTTTCTCCTAGTTATGTGCTTCGAATCCTGAGAAAGCGGGTGAGGTCATGAGGTATTTAATTACCAGGAAGGTCAAGAAGCTCACCAAGGACTTTAAGAGCAATAAGCTTGAAATCACGATACCGGAAAACCAAATGATTGAAGTGGCCTACAAGGCGCCTACGGGGAAAGACCGCAAGGAACATATTGTGGGGGCCTATATATATTTAAAAATGGGTGAAAAAGTGTATCCTTCCATTGTTGAATTTTCCATGGATGAAGTGGAGATCATCGGAGATTTGCTCACAAAAGAAGAAATCATGCAAGAAGCGGCCATTAAAGGTAAGATGTTTTTTGTGAACAAAGAAATCTGCACCTGCTGGGAATTTGTGCGGTGGTTAACCTATCTCCCCTATGACCACTTTAAAACGGTAAATGATAACGACAGGATTCTCCGCGTTGTACAAGGAAGCCGCAGCACCTACATGGGAAAACAGGAGTATGTGATTGTTTTCTAACGTTGGCCTTGCAGCAGCAGTGAGAGTGAGAGACGAGAGATGAGATCGCAGCAGCAGTTGAAAGAGAGGAGAGTTTGAATCCCCATTACTGGAGGATCCCTAGTAATGGAAACATTCCCCGCGATGCTGGAAATAACCGAAGGATCTCCCAGAAGCTAGATCGACAAAAAGCGCAATAGCATTGCGCTTTTTTTTCAATGTTGACTTTCTTACATGGCGAAGAAAGGGGAGAAAAGCAACAGGGACTTGTTTATAGCTCTACTTAGATGGCGCGCTTCACTTTTCCTGCTTTTAAACAGCGGGAGCATACTTTGATGCGCTGGGGGTTTCCGTTAATCACCGCTCTTACTTTTTGGATGTTCGGCTTCCAACTGCGCTTGGTCCGGATATGGGAGTGGCTGAGCATGAATCCGCTGTGTTTTTCTTTTCCACAAATATCGCATTTTCGGGCCATGAATGAGGTCACCTCCAGGTTCTCGCGGTAAACAAGTTACATTTTAGCATAACCTGTCCAGAAAAACAAGAAAAACATCGCCTGCAAAAATCACCCGAAGCAGAGACGAGCAAGAGATAGAGTTGATCTGCATTCCCCACAAACTGGAAATAATCTCCAATGCGAGTTGCGTTTTCAGAGGTTAAGTGTTACAATGTGATCGAAATTGGTTCGCTCAGGGGGTGAGTGATGCGGGTCATTGCCGGATCGGCAAAGGGAACGAGGTTAAAAGCGCCCGGGGGCTTGAAAACAAGGCCGACCAGCAGCAGGGTGAAAGAGGCGTTCTTTAACATTGTGGGACAGCGCATCCTCGATACCACGTTTCTTGATTTGTTTTCTGGTTCAGGCGCCATGGGCATAGAAGCCCTGAGCAGGGGTAGCGCGCAGGCGGTCTTCATTGAGAAGGATCGGGTCTGTGCAAAAATCATCACGGAGAATTTAGCGCGCTGCAGGATGCTTGACCGGTCGGTTATTTTGACAAGGGATGCACACCTGGCCCTTTCTTTGCTGTCCAGGAAGAAATGTAAATTTGAAATTGTTTACATCGATCCCCCCTACCATTATCCAGGGATTTTTGATCTCGTTTCTCAACTGGAAAAGGATCAGTTATTGGTCACGGGCAGTCTCGTCGGGCTGGAAAGGGATAGCCGCAGCGATGAAAAGTGGAGCAGGTTTTCATCTTTTTCGCTGGCGCAGCGGAAGAAATATGGGAAGACACAGCTTATTCTTTTTGAATACATAACGTAAGCAGTAGGAATTGGTTCTGGGAGCAAGCATTCTTGTGAAAGGAGGGTGCCCCCACCGTGGTAAAAGCTGTTTATCCTGGCAGTTTTGATCCCGTAACCAATGGGCATGTAGATATTATTGATCGAGCCAGTAAAGTATTCGATCAGCTCATCGTTGCCGTGTTGGAAAACCCCCGCAAAACCCCCCTGTTCTCCATTGAAGAGAGGGTTAAAATGCTGAACAGGATCATCGATCGCTACCCTAACGTGGAAGTGGATTATTACCGGGGTTTGCTCATCGAGTACTCCAGGAAACGCGGCGCAAAAATAATTATCAAGGGGTTAAGGGCTATTTCTGATTTTGAATTTGAATTTCAAATGGCCCTGGTCAACCGCAAGCTGGATTGCGATGTAGAGACGCTGTTTATGATGACCAATAACAAGTACTCCTACATCAGTTCGAGTATTGTGAAAGAAGTGGCGAGCTACGGCGGCGATATTAAAGACCTGGTTCCCCGGGAAGTCTATCCTGATATTATGGAAAAAATTGTATTATTGAAAAGTTAAAGGCCCAGGGGACTTAAAGGTTACGTCAAAGTTCCTGGCAAAGCTCATAACTAAAGCGGTTCCGAGTTTTTTCTGCGTAAGCGCATACCCCAGGTCAAGCAGCCCTGCAGCGTTCTCCTGCAAGAGATCTCGCTGCGGGGTTGTTTTTTTTCCGATGTTTTCCGTTTTCAACAAGCGGCTGTATTTTGCGGGCGGCAGCCTAAAAAGAATTGACCCGTGCTGCAAAATTGCTCCCTGCTTGCGCAGCTGGGCGCTGCCTGCCACTTTTTTCCCGTTGACCTGAATTTCATAGACAGAAGGAGCGTCAAAACACGCTCCTGATTTCGGGAGCGACCCTGTTTCTGCTTCTCCAGCCAGGGTCGCCTGGACCTGCAGCTGCTGCAGCGCGTTGACAAGACACCCGGCTATCAGACGATAGGTTTCCACAACACCCTTGCCCTCAACCAGGGGATGGCTTTCGGACAGGGCAAGACTGTAGGTCAGATCATCGAAATGCACAACGGCCCTGCCTCCTGTAGGTCTGTGCACGACTTCCACGCCCCTTTCCTGGCAGGCCTTCAGATCAATCCACCTTTCAGCTTGCTGGAAGAACCCCAGAGAGATGGCCGGGGGTGCCCAGCTGTACAGCCTGAGAGTCGGAGGCGTTCTTCCTGCTGCAACTGACCGGTGTATGGCCAGGTCTTTATTCATGTTTACTGCGGCCGCCTGGGGTGGATCCCAAAGGAGCAGCCATCTTTCTTTCACCTTTCATTTCCCCCTCTGCGAGGCTTTCCAACAAGATCTTGAGCACCCGTGCCAGCTCCCCCGCGGCCAGGGCGCGCGGGTAATTATACATGGTTTTTCCCGGGCGTTCGTTGTAGTAGGGGCGGTTGCACCCGGGACAACCCGAGGTTTGAAAAGCCCTTCCGGTACTCAACCTTTTTTTCAGCTGCGCGGATGTCAGTCCGTAACTTGTCAGGCGACCCTCCAGGAATCGAAAGCGGGAAAAGAGGGCCGGCTCCCTGCGCAGCAGGTGTAAGCCGGCCTGAATACGCCGATACTGGATTTCGTTGGGAGGCGGTTGAAACGCGAGGGGTGTTCCGGGGAGGGGAGTAAAAGCAAAGAGGCCCAGGGTGATGTTTTTTCCCAGGATGCTGGCCCCGGCCTGCAGCAGTTCTTCTTCCGTTTCCCCCAAACCGCAGATCAGGTGCGTGCTCATTTTTCCCGGCCAGCGCTCGGCACAGGAGAAAAGCAGCGCCAGGGTTTCCGCGAAAGATTTGGCTTTGATGCGGGCGAACAGCAACGGGTTCGCCGTATCCAGGGCGATGTTTACCCGATCTGCTCCAGCCTGGAAGAGCTGTTCTGCCTGGTGCAATGTTTCAATCCGCACCGAAACAGAGCAGGGGAGGGAAGAAAGGTGTTTTATCCATCGAAGGGTTGGTAGCAGCGATTGTTCCAGCGTATCTTCCACCACGCTCTGCAGGCAAATACGCTGCAGCCCTTGCTGTGCCGCCTGGCTGAGGGGTTTTTCCAGCTCTGCTTGTGCGAACACTGGCCAGGTTATTCTCCCCAGGAATATCCTGGAGCGGGAAGCACTGTGCCGCCCCAGGGGGCAGAATAAACAGGCACCGCGACATGCTGTTCCTTGCAGCAAGTAAACGGTGGTGGGCAGTATGTCCGCCTGCACGGTTTTCAATTGCAGGGCAGCGGCCGAACCGGCAGAAAGTCGAATCAAAAGGCACAACACTCCTCGCTGTAGCGGATTTCTAACGGCATCACCGCGGCCATTTTCCGGGCGGGGGGAGCGGGTTGGACAATTTTGTTCAACCCTGCCTGCAGCGCGATGCAATCAAGAGCCTGGCGGTAAAGGCCCCCGGGGCGCAGGCATCCCAGGTAGAGAGGGGTTTCTGGAAACAAACGCCTGGCTTGCCGCATAAACCGTTCCACCTCTTCCAGGGGAGGAGGCGAAAAATGAGCCAGCCGGGTTCCGGGTGTCGGCCTGAAAACGATCAAGCTAATTGCTGCTGCCCCTTCTTCCCGGAGAAATTGCAGGGCCCTGTATTCGCCTCGAAGATCATCACCGCTTAATCCCAGGCAGAGGTGGGGGATTACCCGGGCGTATTTTTTTAGTGCGCGATAAGCCCGAATGAAATCATGGGGCTTTCGCTTCAGTCCATAAACATGCTGGATTACACCTGCATCCAGGACAAAGTCAAAGGAAACCACTTTGACCAGGGAGCCAATTATACTCGCGTCAGCTTCATCCACAAGGCCAGAGTGCAAGTTCAGGGGTCCGAGCAGGGATAAAGCAGCCAATTCCTTCGCGTGCTTCCCCAGGGAGATTGTTCCTTGTTTTGTGAAACCCCCGCTGACCAGATAACTTTTGTGAGCATGGACAGGTCCGGCCAGGACCTGGTCGAGCTTGCGCATTTTTTTTAAATAATGACCACAGCAGTGCGCGCAGTTCAGTTCGCAGCCGGCCCCGGTTAAACTGACCGGTTCGGTCTTCCAGGGATAAACAAAGTCGATATACCGGGGAGACCCCTGCGGGACAGCGACGCTCTCCCCAGGCATTTGCCGCTCCAAGTTTTTTTTGGTGAGGCGTGCAAACGCATGGAGGGTCTTCATTGTTCTTTCTTCCAGCGCACCACAGGTTTGCGGGCAGCCAGGACTTCGTCCAATCTTCGTGCCGGGGTGGAGAAAGGGGCCCCGGTGATTTTGCCCGGGTCTGCTTCAATCGCTGCTGCAATTTCTTTCAAGGCTGCGATGAAGTGGTCCAGGGTTTCCTTGCTTTCTGTTTCCGTTGGTTCGACCATGAGTGCTTCTTCGACAATCAGGGGAAAATATACGGTCGGCGGATGGATGCCGTAATCCAGCAGCGCCTTGGCAATATCCCCCGCCCCTGCTCCTCGTTTTTTCTGCAGCCTGGCGGAAAGAACAAACTCATGTTTGCACGGGCCTTTGTACGGGAGATGGTAAAGGTCTTTCAAACGGTTCAGGAGGTAGTTGGCATTCAATACGGCATCATCGCTGGCTTGTTTTAATCCCCTGGCGCCCATGATGCGAATGTAGGTGTACGCTTTCACCACGACACCGAAATTGCCGAAGAAGCTGTGGACTTTTCCGATGGAACGGGGGCGCTGGTAGTCCAGGGAATAACGGTCTTCGTCTTTTGCTACAACAGGATAGGGCAAATAAGGTTCCAGCTGGGTTGTTCCCCCCAGGGGACCACTGCCAGGTCCGCCACTGCCATGAGGGGTTGAAAAGGTTTTATGCAGGTTGAGATGGACAACATCGAAGCCCATGTCACCGGGACGGCAGTGCCCCATGATCGCGTTTAGATTAGCCCCATCGTAATATAAAAGCCCGCCGGCTTCATGCACCAGGCGTGAGATCTCCAGGATATCTTTTTCAAAAAGTCCCAGCGTGTTGGGGTTGGTCAGCATCAAGGCGGCTGTTTTTTCATCCAGGTGCGCCTTTAACGTTTCGGTGTCTACCAATCCCCTGTCATTGGACGGCAGCTGGAGCACCTCGCAACCTGTCATGGCGACCGTGGCTGGATTCGTGCCGTGGGCAGAATCGGGGATTAGGACCCGGTTTCGTTCTTCTCCCCTGGAGCGGTGATAGGCCAGGATCATCAATAAGCCGGTCAATTCACCATGGGCTCCCGCCACGGTTTGAAAGGAGTAGCGCTCCATCCCCGTAATTTCTTTTAAGCACTGCTCCATCTTATAAAGAAGTTCCAGGGCCCCCTGGTAGGTTGGATCCCCCTGCAGGGGATGGATAGAGGCAAAACCCGCCAGGGCGGCTACGTCTTCATTAATCTTGGGGTTGTACTTCATGGTGCATGAACCCAGGGGATAAAAACCGGAATCGACACCATAATTCCTTCGCGACAAAGCCGTATAGTGCCGCACCACGTCCGGCTCGGAGAGCTGGGGTAGATCCAGGTGGCTCTTTCGCAAACATTCCCGGGGGAGCAGCTCCTCCAGCGGTTTTAACGGAACATCGCAGGGTGGTAAAGAGAACCCTTTTCGCCCGGGACGGCCTTTTTCAAACAATAAGGGGAAGGCCGCGTTCATTTCCATCCCTCCAGTAAACGAGCCAGGGTATCGATCTCTGTTTTCGACCGCTTTTCGGTAACGCAGAAAAGCGCGGAGCGGGGTAGATCAGGATAGGTTTGCTCCAGGTCCAGGGGCCCGATGATGCCGTGCTGCAGCAAAAATTCATTTAGCTGTTCAGGGTTGCCGGGGACGCTGACTGCAAACTCTTTAAAGTGCACCCCGGGAAAAATGAGCTCATACCCCGGCAGGGCGCAAATCTGCTCCCTGGCATAGGCTGCCTTTTGGAGACACTGCTCGGCTACGGTTTTCATCCCTTCGGGGCCCATTAAGGCCATGTAGACGGCAGCAGTCAGGGCATTTAGCGCCTGGTTGGAACATATATTGGATGTAGCTCTTTCCCGGCGGATGTGCTGCTCCCGGGCCTGCAAGGTTAAAACATAGCCCCTTCTTCCGGATGCATCGCGGGTTTCTCCGACTATGCGCCCGGGCAAACGCCTCAACAGGTTTTCCCTGGCGGCCAGGAATCCCAGGTAAGGGCCGCCCATGGATAGCGGGTTTCCCAGGGCTTGCCCTTCACCGGTTGCAATATCGGCCCCGTATTCACCAGGGGTTTTCAGTAGGGGCAGGGAAAGGGGATCGACGGAAACAACCAGCAAGGTTCCATGTTGCTGGAGGGTGTCAGCAAGATGACCGGGTTTCTCGATGATCCCCAAAAAATTGGGTGTTTGCAGGAGCAGGGCGGCCGTTTCTGGATCCTGCTCGATCCGGCTCAACGCCTCGTCCAAATCCGTTTGCCCTCCGGCCGCCAGGGGCACTTCGCTTAATTCCAAACCGCGCACCTCCAGGTAGCTCTTCAAGACCTGGCGGTATTGCGGGTTTATACCCCGCGAGACGAGGACATTTTTTTTGCCGGTTGCCCCGCAGGCCATTACGGCGCCTTCGGCCAGGGCGCTGGCGCCATCATAGAGGGAAGCGTTTGCCACATCCATACCGGTCAGCTGGCAGATCAGGGTCTGGTATTCAAAAATGGCCTGCAGGATTCCCTGGCTTATTTCCGCCTGGTACGGGGTATAGGCGGTATAAAATTCGCTCCGGTGGGTTAAATGCCTTACAGCGCTGGGAATGTAATGGTCATAGGCACCGGCTCCCAGAAAACAGGTATAATCTTCCAGGTTCACATTTTTTGCCGCCAGGTGGCGAAGGTGCGCGAGGGCCTCAGGCTCCGATAAGTAGGGCGGCAAATCCAGTTCCCGGGTAAGCTGGATGGAAGAAGGTATATCCAGGAAAAGATCTTCGATTGAAGCAGCGCCTACGCTCGCCAGCATTTCCTGCCGTACCGGATCGGTCAGAGGGAGATAGTGCTGGCCGCTCATGCCTAGATGTCCTCCTTTTCTATGTCAGAAAGTAAGTCGGCATAGTCCTGGGCCGTCAGAAGTTCCGCGGTCTGGTTCGGATCACCGATCTTGATCGCGGCTATCCAGCCTTTTCCATACGGGTCCTCGTTGAGCAGCTCGGGCTTTTCTGTGAGTTCCTGGTTTACCCGGACGATTTCTCCAGTGACCGGGGAGTAGACATCCACGACGGCCTTGACGGATTCCACCACGGCCAGGCTTTGGCCCAGGGAAACCGCTTGCCCGGATGCAGGTAATTCAATGAAAACCACATCGCCCAGTTTGTCTTGTGCAAAATCCGTAATTCCCACAATACGCGTATCTTCCTTTTCATCAACCTTTAACCATTCGTGTTCATCAGTATACTGGCGATCTTCTGGGATTAACCACTTCACGTTTAACCCCTCCTGTAGAATGGTAGTGTTACCAGTTGGGCCGTTTTCCTTGCCCCCCGCATCTCGACAGCCACCTCCCGGCCTTTCCAGGCCTGTTGAGGGTTCAGAAAGGCCATGGCGATCGATTGATCCAGCGTGGGCGAATAGCAGCCGCTGGTGATGTGGCCAATCTCCCCCTCGTCGTTTCGCACCGGGTAGCCGGGACGGGGAATCCCGCGGTCCTGCATGATCAGCCCCCACAACTTCCGGGTTAGACCCCTTCTTTTCTGCTGCAGCAGCGCTTCCCGCCCATAGAAAGGCGGAATCTTTTCCTTTAGATCAACAAATTTAGCTAAGCCGGCTTCCAGGGGCGTGATGCCCTCATCCAGCTCGCTGCCATAGAGGGGGAAACCTGCCTCAATGCGCAGGATGTCCCGGGCTCCCAAACCAGCGGGGAAGACCGGGGGAGGGCTGCCACCAGAAGCTGGCACGAGCCGATCCCAGAGGCTGGACGCCTGGTCTGCCCGGCAAATCAGCTCGAACCCATCCTCGCCCGTATAGCCTGTCCTGGAAACCAGGCAGCGGATCCCCTGGATAGAGAGTTCGGGCTGGAAACGAAACCGCGGCAGGTCGCTCAAGCTGCGCCTGGAAAGTACTTCTAAAAGCTGTTGACTTTGCGGACCCTGGAGCGCCAGCTGTGCCTGTGCCGAGGAGTGATTGAAGATCTGCACGTTCCTAGTTCGCTTGCTGTTCAACCAGTCATAGACCCGTACAGTATTTGCTGCGTTGGTGATTATCAAGTATTGATGTGCCTGGAAGCGATAGAGCAGGATGTCATCAAGGGTGCCCCCGTCTTCGCGGCAGATCAGGGTATACACGGCCTGCCGATCGATCAGGCGGTCGAGGTTAGCGGTTACGATGGATTGTAAAAAATCCAGGGCGCTTTCACCTTCGATGGACAAACGGCCCATGTGTGTCACATCAAAAAGCGCAGCACGCCTGCGGGTTTCCTGCACCTCCTGGTTAATCCGATTGTACTGCAGCGGTAAGAGCCAGCCTTGGAAGTTGATCATTTTCGCTTGATGCTGGAGATGCTTTTCATAAAGAGGGGTTCTGCACACATTATCCATGAGTTTTGACTCCTTAAAAGGGAAAACAGGGGTTACAGCAGATGAAGGGCTGTTCCCCTGTTCTTTGCACCTGGGGAGCAGTCTGCAAAGACGAGAGTACCCCTTCAATGCCCTGTATGAACAGGATCTCCAGGGAAGCATCAACTGGTGGCACGGCGTGCCCAAGAACATCTCGAACTGCCCTGCAGGCGAAGATGGATGCTTTTAACGACTGCATGCTCCGGAAGCGCTCTCCAGGTTAAACGGTGTTAGAAATATTTGAAATCAAGCTATATTTTCATTATTCCGTATATTACTTATTCGACATGCCCGCCGTGCTTCCTTCTTTACGATGAACAAAATACCTCGTGCTGCCCATGCTCATTTCTTCAGTTGCCGTGTTCTGTTGGAAATCGCTGCGCTGCGTTATTCCTGGAAAACTGAAGCGCAGAGGAGGTTGCACATCAAGGAAGTACAGCCGAGTCTCCTGCGAGCCTCATGCATCCTTCTTGAGCAGATTATGCTTTTCTTATGCTCCCCGATATATTAAAATGATAGCCATAAAAGGTTACCTGGTGATCAAGGTTACTCAGGTATAAGTCCTTGTTTCTCTGCTTGCCTCAGCCACGGGATTTGCGACACAATTTGTAGCGGTGCTCGAGATTTCAGGCCGCCTCAAAAACTCCCTCGCTACGCTCGCTCAAACAAATTGAGGCGGCCTTGCTGAAATCCCTGCGCACCTTTTGATGCAGGCAAATCCGATGCTCGCTGAGAGCAAGCAGAGAAACGGCAGCGGAACCTGACTAAACTTTCCAGCCGAAAAGGTGATTATCCGAGGCCTTACTGCAGAAAAGAGGAGGAACCTGGATGCCCCGGTTTGTCAAGATCATCGTGGTCCTGATCGCTGTCGCGCTTTTGGGAACGTATATTCGCCCGGGTTATTTTCTCGTGAAGCCCGGTTCTACGGAAGGCCTGGGTCGTTTAATTGAGTTGGAGGGTGAGCCGCGGCAGGAAGAAGGAGAGTTTTTAATGGTTACGGTTACCCAGCAGCAAGGCAACTTGTGGGGCATGTTCTACGGGGTATTCCACCCCTTCATTGATGTTCGACCCATATCCGGCAGCATCCCTCCCGGCATGGACCGGGAAGAGTATAACGAACTGATGAGGAGCTGGATGCAGGACAGCCAGAACCTGGCCCGGGTTATTGCCCTGCGCAAGGCAGGCTATGAAGTGCCGATTGCCAGTGATGGCGTGGAAGTGGTGGAACTGATACCGGACAGTCCGGCGCAGGACATCCTTTTCCCGGGAGATATCATCAAGGGCTTGGATGGCGAAGAAGTTCACCTTGCTGAAGAAGTGGTCAGGCATATTCAAAACAAGCGAGTGGGTGAACCCGTAACGTTATCAATCATCCGGGAAGGAGAAGAAGTGGAAGCAGAAGTGATCACGGCGACAAATCCTGAACAGCCCGACCTTGCGGCCCTGAGGGTTTATGTCAAAACCCTGAATTGGCGTCCCCTGCTGCCGCTCAGCATCAGCATTGAAACCGGGCCCGTTGTCGGGCCTTCAGCCGGGGTCATGTTCGTTCTCGAAATACTGGATCGCCTCGTTCCGGAAAACCTGACAGGAGGTTACCTTATCGCGGGAACCGGGATGATCACCCTAAATGGGGAAATTGGAAGTATAGGGGGGGTAAAACAGAAAGTTTTAGCGGCTGAGCAAGCCGGGGCAGATTACTTCCTGGTTCCAAGAGAAAACTACCGGGAAGCCCTGCAAGCCGCCAGGAGCATGGAAATAATCGAGGTTGAAAGCCTGGATGAAGTCCTGGTCTTCTTAAAAACGCTTTCAGGCCAGGTGAGAGCACAAAACATAACGCTGGGCCTTTATCCCGGGTTACGGTTTATTCCTATCTATTAACCGCGGGGTCAAACTTCACTACGGGACGCCGAAAATCTTCTCCGCCGGTTCTCTGCTGGGGGCTTGGGTACCCCAGGGCATAGAGGTCCGTGGCCAAGATATCGTAGTGCATCATTTTTTTCGCCCCGGGGGAAATTAAGGGATCTTTGATAAAAGGTGCCGGACGGGTCACCAGGGGTAGAAAGGCCCGGGTTTTTATGCGACTCAGCAAATCTTTCCCCTGCCTGGAAAAACCGAGCACTCGCAGGTAATGGGGTCCTGCCTCGTTAAAATAGGACAAGGCCTCCTTGTCCAGGGAAAGAAGCAAGTAGATTAAGATCCTTTGCAGCCGCGTCCGGGTGTAACGCCTGGTTTTCAATTCTTGAAAAAGAGAATGAAGATCCGGAGAAGACGCGGCTTTTTTCAAGCGCGACTCCATCCCCTCAATGACCTCCGGGAGGCTCGCGAGTTTTTCCGGACTGCTGCGCCGCAGCAAAGAAAGAATGACATCCGCGAAGTTTTCTTCGTGGACCGGACCTTTCCCGGCAGCAATTTCCTCAAACAAGATCTCTCTGGACGGAGGGGGAACGGTTTTATTCACTACGCCGAGCTCTTTTTTAAAAAGGGCACGACGAATCCCGGTTGCGCTGGCAATATCCCCGGATGCTTGCAGATCATGGAAACCCGCACCGCGGCGCTTAATGGTGAGGGGGATCATTTCCGAAGAAATTTTCTTGAGGGCTTTCAAGTATTCAATGGCTAATATATTATTGGGAGTGAAAAGGTTTTCCAGTGTTTCTGCGGATAATGGCATGTCCTTACCTGTCCTGGATACGGTGCTTAACGCGCGGTGCAGCGCTGCGGGATAGGACAAACCTTTTTTCAGTGAGAGCTGCAGCTCTTTTTTAAAAGGGGGAGGTTCGGCTTCCATGTAGCTGGCGATCGTTTGCAGGGGCTCCAGCTGACCGGCTTCGCTGCCAAAGCAAAGGTGATTCACAATGCCTGTCGCCTCCAGGGTTTTCACGGCGCCGCGGGCAAATCCTTCCGCGCTTTGCACGGCGAAAACCACGGGAAGCTCAACGATGATATCGATTCCGCACTGCAGTGCTGCTTCTGTCCTGGCCCACTTGTTGATCAAAGCAGGTTCTCCTCGTTGTGTCCAATTACCGCTCATCACGGCAATGAGATGGGCGCCTGGAACTTCTTCCCGGGCTTTTGTCAGGTGGTAAAGGTGGCCGTTGTGAAAGGGATTATATTCGACTACAACACCAACAATGTCGACCATGCGCTTACCTCCTCGAGGTAAAAAGGCCATGAGTGGGGTTCGTCCGAAACGCTTGCGGACATCACCTTTTTATTTCTCCCCGGTCGGGATTTTCCCCTTTATTTTCGGCTTATTTTGACAGGAAGCGCGAATTATGTTAAACTTTGGGTAGAAAAAAAGGTTCGTAAAGACAATGAGTAAACCGGGCAGTCGCGGAAGTGTTTTGCACTTTCGAGGAAAGTCCGAGCTCCGCAGGGCAGGGTGCTGGGTAACACCCAGTGGGGGCAACCCTAAGGAAAGTGCCACAGAAATAAACCGCCTTTTGCGCAGCAAAAGGTAAGGGTGCAACGGTGCGGTAAAAGCGCACCAGCGGCCGGGTGACCGGCTGGCTAGGTAAACCCCACCCGGAGCAAGACTGAATAGGAGGGAGATGAAGTTGCCCGCTGAATCCCTCGGGTATGAGTCGCTGGAGGCGCCAGGCAACTGGTGTCCTAGATAGATGGCTGCCGCTCCCCGTGGGGAGTTACAGAACTCGGCTTACAGGTTTGCTCATTATCCTACTTTGCAGGCATCCTTTGGATCAGCAGGATGCCTTTATGTTACCCCGAATGGAGGAATATATCTCTCTGCGCGGAGCAGGATAATTGTTAATTATTTTAACATTTGGCCATAAAATGTTATGAGTCTCGAGATCGCCTATTTTAGGGGGTTTTAATTTTTTTTCTTGGTTTTATTTTCTTTTTCTAGTATAATTAGTTTCTGGGATATTTTTTTTTCGTGTTTTTTATGAAAAAATAGCGTGCAATGTGGTTCAGGAGCACTACTTGTTAAGAAGCCTTAATTTTTGAAAGGAGTATTTGATGATGCACAGAACAGTTGTTTTTGCCATAGCCGTGGTCATCCTGCTGGCCTTTTCAGGAATTGTCGTTGCCGGGGAAATTGGTATTACCGTGAACGATGAAGAAGTATGGCTGGGTTTTCCACCTTTTATCCAGGATGGCCAGGCAGTTGTACCTGTTCGCCCCCTGATGGAGGCGCTGAACGCGAAGATCATTTGGGACGGGGACAACGAAGTGGCGTTGGCTGCGAAGGATGATCGAAAGATAATCTTTGTCACAGAAGAGGATGATTGTTTAGAGGACGTATATACTACCGCGGCAGAAGTTCCTGCTTTTAAAATACAAAATCGTCTTTTTGCGCCTCTTCGATCCACGGTGGAGCAGCTGGGCTGCTTCGTGGCATGGAATGATCGCACCCGGACGATCGCGATCTCCAGCAGTGACGAGGATCTTCCTGTAGCAGTTAGCAGCCATGTCGATCTTTTAGATTACCGTCAAGATAAAAAAATGGACGTCAATACAGCCACGTTTTGGGAACTGCTGCTTCTAGGCCTCGATGAGCAGATGGCCCAAGAGATCATCCATTACCGGGAAAACCACGGGCTTTTTGAATCCTTCCAGGAACTAGAAAGAGTCAAAGGCATCAACGAGGAAATCCGCCGTCAGCTGGAGCAAAAGGCGCGGCTGGTTTATTACGTTGAAGGCAAGGCCACTTCTTATGGCGGGATTTTCCATGGCAGAAGAACGGCCAACGGTGAAATCTACGATAAATATGCCAGCACCGCAGCACATCCCAGCCTTCCCTTTAACACCATGGTTGAAGCTACCTTCCTGGAAACGGGTAAAAGTACCTGGGTGCGGATCAACGACCGGGGCCCCTGCCAGGTGCGGCATCCGGATCGCATCATTGACCTTTCCCGCAGTTCGGCTTACGAGATCGGGCTGACCCGGGCGATCGGGGTTGGCCAGGTCCAGTTGAAAATTGTGATCGAATGAACCCGGGTAAGCCGTTGGACCTGTTGCAGGAGAGCACAACAAAGCCATGGGGCCGGTAAGTCGCCCCATGGCTTTCCTCATGCTCCGGGTTTTTCAACTAACTCAAGCCCAGACCCTTCCTGCGCTCGTCAATGGCGGAAAGCAGCTTATCTGCAGCCGATACACATTATCTCATTTCATGCCGGCCGGGCCCATCTTGGAGTCCAAAGCCAGACCTGTTAGATAGCCCATACCAAAGTTGGAGTCGAGCAGATCATCCTTGACGGTAGAAATATCCTCTGCCCTCCTCATTAGGCTCAAGTATATCCCGGCGCAGCCGATGTCACCCACCAGGCGAAAGCCCACCAGCCGGCCGTCCTTCACCCAGAGCTTGCGCAGGTTTTCTGCGTGCTGTGCCCGTAATTCCTCTCCCTCCATGGAACCCACAGCGATCACCGGCAAGCCCAGGTGCTTCATGCTATTCATGGCTTCCGCTCCGTCATAGACCTGGTCGAGACCGAGCAGGTTAGAGCCTGCAATCCGACCCTGTTCCACGGCATTGGGATAATTAGGGTAAACAACATGCTGCCCCGTAATCCGGTCCCTGGCTTCAGCCACATCGCCGGCCGCATAGACATTGTTGAAACTCGTGCGGAGATGCTCATTCACCAGGATACCCCAGTTCGTCGCAATGCCGGAACCTTCCAGGAATTCAATGTTGGGCTTTAACCCCGTGGCAGCGACATAGATATCGGCCTTCAGCACTGCACCGGAACGCATCTGTACGCCTTCAACTTGCCGTTCGCCAACAAAACCGGTCGCGTCGGCATCCAGGCCACGCTTGAGCTCAATGCCCCGCGATAACAGGATTCCCTCTACTTTTTGGGATGTTTCGGGATCCAGCATCCCGCGCATTACCCGGGAACGAACCAGCATGGTTACCTCTAAACCCAGCTCATGCAGCAGCAGGGCAACTTCCACTCCGATAAAACCGGCGCCGACGATCAGCGCACTGCTAACGCGCTTGCTTCTCACCTTTTCCAAGAGTTCTGTGCCGGCCTGCAGGGATTTAAAATTGTGAATCCCTTCTTTTTCCGCGCCGCTGATGGGAGCATAAAGCCTGCCGCCGGAAGCAATGACCAGCTGATCGTAAAAGAGTTCCCGGCCTTGATCCAGGACCAGCCGCTGCTCGCCGGGCTGAACCTCCAGCACGCGGTTGGCAGCGCGGTAATCCAGCTGCAGGCGTTCCGGCAGATCTTCACCTTTCCAAAAATGGACGGGGCGGCCGGTGATAAAATATTCGGCCAGGGCCGGCGGAGAATAGGGGGGGTATGGTTCACTGGTTAACATGACGATCTGGCACTGCCTGTCATGTTTCCGAACAGTCTCAGCTGCCGAGACTCCGGCCGGACCGGCACCGATAATCACGATATTCATAAAAACCTCCTTTGTAACCCCGGAGATTATGCCTGCGGCGGCTGTGGCATGTTGATCCGATCCGGCTCGACAAAGGGCAGGTTCAAACCCTTCCTCTTCTTTTCAATGTGCCTGCGGATCAGCACGGCAGCCTTTTCCGGGTCTGGCTCCACCGCGAAGGTCGCTCCTACCACTTCATCCAATCCACTTGCCAGCAGGTTGACCACGTTAGGGCTGCCAAAAATAGCCGGCTGCAGCCCCAGAACCGTGTAAATGCCCGAGGCAACTACGTACGTCCCGATAGAGACTGCCTTTTCCGAATACCATTCTGGAGCTGCTCCTGCCAGAGGTAGAGTGTGGATATCCGTCCCCAGGAAATTGGCCAGGGCAGCGGCCAGGACCAGGATCCGGGTGTTATCGACGCATGAACCCATGTGGAGAACAGGAGGGATACCCAGGGCTTTACATACTTCTTTAAGCCCTGGCCCTGCCAGCCCTGCCGCCTCCGGCATCATCAGCCCGGCTTTACCATTGGCAACAGCGCTGCATCCTGTTACCACTACCAGGATATCATGCTCGATCAGGCGGCGGGTCAGCGTGACATGTCCATAATCATGCTTTATTTTAGGGTTATTGCATCCCACAACGGCTGCCGCTCCCCGGATCTTGCCGGCCTTGATAGCTTCTACCAGGGGTTCCGGACTTCCGCCGAGGGCGGTTACGATAGATTCCACGGAAAAACCGGCTATCATCTCGGTGGGGGAATTGGGAATACGGATCCGTTCCTGGAGACGATTGGGATAATTCTCTACTCCCTTCCTCACAATCTCCTTGCCGATCTCCAGTCCCCGTCGTGGATCAAAGGGAATATGAGTGGCCCCGGTAAATTTGGCTTTGTCGAAAGTAGAGATCACGCGTGTGTGGAAGCATTTGGCAACGTTAACCACCGAGGGCATGATACACTGGTAATCCACCACCATGGCTTCCAGGGCGCCGGTCATGATTACTAGCTCCTGGATGAGGTGATTGCCGGCCATGGGGATGCCAAGGCGCATCTGTAGTTCGTTGCCGGTACAGCAGAGGCCCACCAGGTTAATCCCTTTCGCCCCTTTTTCCTTTGCCAGCTGCTGCAGTTCTGGGTCCTGGGCAGCCTGGACAATGACATCGGAAAGCATGGGGTTGTGGCCATGGAGAGCAATGTTTACTTCATCAGGTTTCAGCACGCCCAGGTTGGCCCGGGAGGAAACCGGGGAGGGGGTCCCAAAGAGAATGTCGGAAACCTCCGTGGCGACCATGGATCCGCCCCAACCGTCGGAAAGGCTGGTGCGCATGGCATGCAGAAGAATATTCACGTAATCGTTGTCTACCCCCATGTGGGTCCTGTGCAGGGTCTCCACGTTCTCGCGGTCGATACCGCGGGGAGTGATGCCCAGTTTTTTCCAAAGCTCCCGCCGTGCAGGGGGAACCCGTCCCACGAAAGTGAGGACTTCCTTGCGTGTGCCAAAATCCTCCATCATCTCCCAGGACAGCGCCCGGGCAATTTCCCGGGGATCTTTCCCTTCCGTTGAGACCCCGTATTCACCGGCGATCCGCTTAAGCTTCTCTACATCGGCAATGCGATATGACTCCGTTTCACCCATTCCTACATGATACAATGCCTCCAGAATATCCCGGCCGTGATCGGAATGGGCCGATGCTCCGGCCGCAATGGTACGGGCCAGGTTTCTTGCAACGATCACGTCGGCATCCGCTCCACAGACCCCCTTTTGAGGACCTTCCCCGAAGGGGTCGATGCGGCAGGGTCCCATCGCGCAGTTCCTGCAACTTAACCCCAGGGAACAGTAGCCACACTGGGGTTTTTGGGCCTCCAGGCGGTCCCAAACCGTCTCCACCTGTTCTTCTCCTGCCCGCCGCAGGATTTGCTGTGCGTCTTCGGCAGCACTCTGCTGGTTAAACTTTGCAGACATGGTCATCCTCCTCCAAAAAAAATGTCGAGAAGCGATTCATTGACAACGGGGAATCACCGTTCAGTATCCAATTTGGAAACTTCTTCCCCCCACTGGCGCCATGCTTCATAATGGGGAGGGAGTTTTAACGGTTCCGGGGGCACCGCGGCAGCAGCGCTGGAAACAACTCTGGCCAACTGGCTGCTGGCTTTCCCCACCAGTTCATTAATCTCCCCGAAAAGAAGAGCGTTCACCTTGCAGATTTCCACACAGGCCGGTTCAAGCCCTCTCTCCTGCCTTTCGTGGCAGTGATCACATTTCAGGGCCACCAGTTTTCCTCTCAATGCTTCTGCAGACGGGTAGTAGCGAATCACATCAAAGGGACAGAACATCGCACACATGGCACAGGTAATACATTTTTCTCCATCGATCAGCACGATCTCCCCATCCGGGGTCCTCTTAATGGCTCCCGTAGGGCAAACTGCCATACAGGGTGCGGGGTCGCAGTGGCGGCATTTATTGGGGAAGGAAGAGTTTAAATAAATCCCCGGACCCACGTGTATTCTCGGCCTGGGTCTGGGTTCCTCAAACACCGCCACAAAGAGATTTTTACTTTTTGAATGCTCTACGGCACAGGCAACCTCACACTGTTTGCAGCCAACACACCGCTCCGGTTGAACAAAAACCGTTTTCATGCACGTACCTCCTCCTGTTCAAATAGTCCACGAACCCCTGGGTGATCACCGCACCGTCTCACGGAAATGGAACAACAACCAAAACAAGGTAGCCCCCGAACAATCGCAATATTCAGTCTAATTTGCACCCCATTTATGTGTATATATTCAGTGAAGCAGGTGTTTTTTAAACGCCCCGGGGACGGTTCCATCGTCTTCCCTTCGGACCTCCGCTGCGCTCCGGTGACGCTGAAACCGTCCCCAAGGCTGACATACTCCGCCTTTACTGAATATATACATTTATGTTTATCCTTGAACAAATTATTCAACCTCTTGGCTGGAAGATCCGGGACAGGATGTAAAACTTCTCCATTAAATTGTAGCATAAGTTTAAAATAATGATCAAGGCACAATTATCAGACTTATTTCACGCCTCGACTATTCATGCGGTCAAAAATTCGAAGAGAGTTCCTGATCTTTCAAAGATCGCTGTGATATAATGAGAGGACAGGGCTGCTGGTAAAATCGCGTGAAATAACGTATAGAATACATGCTGGAGGAGAAGCAGGGGTGGCACTCACAGTGCAAGAGCAGGCAAAATGAACCTGTAAAAAAGGAGTGAAATGCAAATGACCGGTCAAGAGCTTCAAGAGAGGATTGCCAGGGAGGTTGATGCGAACCCGGATAACACGCTGCAGGGAAGGTTGCGCTATTATGATCACCCGCTGATCGGCGTAGCCCCGGCGGCTGACCCACTTTTTGTGCAAATGAAAGAGGCGGATATTGCCGGAGACTTGTTTCGCCTGCCGCAGGAATGGCTTCCCGGCGCAGCTTCCGTGCTGGTTTATTACCTTCCTTTTTCCCGGGAAGTGCGGTCTTCCAACTACGCCGGGAGCAAGGCTTCCATGGAGTGGTTGCATGCCCGGTTCCGGGGAGAAGCTTTCAGTAATAAGCTCAGGGAAATGCTGATCGGGCTCATGGAAGCCCAGGGAGAAAAAGCCCTGGCTCCCATGCTGGAAGAGAGCATGGTGATCGATTACCAGCGCTTATCCAGCAACTGGTCCGAAAGGCATGCGGCCTATGCGGCCGGGTTGGGTACGTTTAGTTTGAACCGGGGGATGATCACGGCAAAAGGAATGGCTGGACGGTTTGGAAGCATGATCACGACGCTTGAACTGGAACCAACGCCCCGAATTTATGAAGACCCCTTCCAGAATTGCCCCTGGATGGTTGATGGGTCCTGCGGGGAATGCATGGATCGATGTCCTTCCGGCGCGATTACGGAAAATGGAAAGGATAAACGGGTTTGCTATGAATACCTGTTTGTTCAAGACCCCTTGAAAAAGGAAAGAGAACCCTTTGGTTATCCGTACAGCGCCTGTGGAAAATGCCAGACAGCGGTTCCCTGCGAATCACGGATCCCATGAGTTCGCGCATCAAAGATCAGGCTTACTATCTGGTTGCCCTGCCCCGGGGGGAAGTGATGCATTGGGCTGCCATCTTTCAACAGGAACTGGCAGAGCGCTATGGCGTCTATGACAAGCCATACCCGCCCCTGCATATCACCGTGGGGATTATTTACCCTGAAAATGAACAGGAACTTCAAAAGGCGGCCCGACTGCTGGATGAGCTCTTTTCCAGGGCCGTTCCCTTTCCGGTCACGATCACCAGCGCCAGCTGCTTTGCTCCACCTTATAAATCCTTGAATCTTTCCGTAGAGCGGAATGCCGCGCTGGAAGCTATCACTAGTAAAACCTACGAACTGCTGCAAACGCATGGCATTTCAGCGCAAGCGATGCAGGACTGGGATTTCCACATCAGCCTGGTCAACCGGATTTTTGCCCGCAGGGAGTTGACCGGGGAAGAGTTCCAGGAAGCCTGTCGCATGCTGCAAGATATTTCGTTGAGCTTGACCTGCGACATCCAAAAAATACAGCTTTGGAGCCCGGCCTTTCCACCTTTGTCGGTTATCGCGTCATTTAAGCTGGGAGCGGTAAGTGAGGGCAGTGAATGACCGAATTTCTTAAGGCACCTGCTGCAAGGAAGCGTGTCATCTTGATCATCTGTCACCTGTTTATTTTGACAGCCCCCGGTCTCTATTTTATAATGAAGTTGTTCGCCATCCTGGATAGGGAAAGTAACTTAAATAAATGAAACAGGAGGAAGCACATGAATTATTTAGAAATCATGAAATTTATCGAAGGTAAATACGAACCCGAAAAGATGAAGGGAGTTACGGCGGTCTACCAGTTCGAACTGACCGGGGAAGATGGGGGGTATTTTTATATTGATGTCCAGGATGGTGAGGGGACGTTTGTGGACGGGCAAAGCGATGAGCCGCATATTACCGTGACCATGTCCCTGGAAGATTTCCAGCAGCTGCTCGACGGCAGTTTAAATGCCACCACGGCGTTCATGACCGGGAAAATAAAAATCAAGGGCGATATGTCCCTGGCATTGAGACTCCAGGCCCTGCTTGGTTGAGCAGGTGCCCGGCAATTAGATGGATAGGCCCGGGGGTTGGCCAGGCGTGCCCGCTCCCGGGTTTTAATGTACAGGCAGGTTTGAAGATGCTTCGTAGGCTGTACTGTAAACTTGCATAGATTCCTGCGTTGAAGCATTACCGGGCTGCGATCCCGGAACAGGTGGCGTGCACGATGGTGGCAGGCGTATCGAGAGTCCAAGCTTCTCCATCGAATGATCCCCAGAAGCGGCAGGAGGTAAATCCGCTTTGCCCGAGCAAGGTGTGGAGTTTTTCCCGGGTCAGGGGCAGCAGGGGAACGGTTTCCCGGAACGTTCCTTCGCCTTCGATGGCGAGTTCCCCGGTAAAGAGGATGACATGTTTTTGATCGTCATAACTGTAAAACCGGCGAAAGACAATCGGTTTGCCGGCAACGGATATAGGAGGAAGTTCTTCGATTTGATCCTGAAAGATTCGATCGTAATTGACAACTTGGGCGATGAATGCACCACCGTTTTTTAATATCTTTGCCGCCTCGTCCAGGCCTTGTTTTAGTTTAATCTCCGAATCCAGGTGAACCAGGGAGTTTCCAATACAGAAAACCCCCTCGAATTCTCGGGAAAAATGCCTGGAAAGTTCCAGCATATCTCCCTGGATGAATGCGGGATGAGAAACGTTGCCCATCTGGCGAGAACGTTTCTCTTTGGCCAACCGGATCATATCCCGATCCAGATCCAGGCCCGTGACGTCGAATCCTTCCCGGGACAAGGCCAGGGTATAACTGCCCGACCCACAGGCCAGGTCCAGGAGGCGGGTGCCACCGGATTTCCTGAATTGTTTGGAAAGGAAGGTCAACGTTCCTGGATTCAAGGGAAAAATATCGTCATAATGATTTGCCAGTAGCTGATAGAAAGACAAGGCTCTCGATACCTCCGGGTCGTTATTTCATTGCCTGAACTGGAAAGCCTGAGCAAGGCAGCAGCGGAGAAGCCTGGCGCAACTTCCTAACCACTTTTCATTATAATCATCCCTTCGTCTTTAAGTGTTCTGATAATTATGTTATGATAGATCAGCAGACGAAAGAGGGGGTGGCCAAAATGATCGAAATGCACGTGAAAACCGTGACCGTTGACCAGGGAGGCGGTTTCCTGGTTTTGTTGACGGATGAAGAAGAAAGAAAGGTGCTGCCCATTGCCATCGGCCCCTTTGAAGCCCAGTCTATTGCCATGGTTTTGCAGGGGAAGAAACCTCCCCGGCCGCTGACCCATGATTTGCTTAAATCTTTCTGCGAGAGCCTGGGGGGAGAGCTGGAGAAAGTGATCATCACCGATATCCGGGACAGCACGTATTATGCGGAGCTTTATTTTCAGCACAAGGAACAACCTGTGATCGTTGATTCCAGGCCGAGCGATGCCATTGCCCTGGCTTTGCGCTGTGAGGTCAACATCTACATGGCCATGAGACTGGTTGAGTTCACCTATGACTACAACGACATTATTTCCAAGGATAGCGGGGAAGGAGATCAAAAAGACCAGGACCTGCACTGAGCAAGCGCTAAAATTATGAGTTTTAAGGAAGATACCGGGTATAACGACCGGTTTCTTCCATTTTTCTGTAGACATTCTGGAAATCGATGCGGTAATCAAATTCGTCTTTTTCCCTGAATTTTTGTTCCGCGATATCCAGGTTACGAATGATCAGCAGTTCTTCTTTCATGTTGGAGGCCTGCAGAATCTGTAAGCCCGAGGGGGCCCAAATGCCGCTGCCTCCCCAGAAGAGGGAGTTGCTGATATCATGCGCGCCCACGGCATTAACCCCGATACTCCAGACCTGGCAGTAGGCCGCTTTTGATGCGTTCATCAAGTTCCATAAAAAGCCGTAATAGTGGTCTGTGCGGATATTCATGTTGGGATATTCCCGAATCGCTTCCGAGCGCCAGGAAGACAACGTAATAATGGCGTCAACGTCGTCAGTAAAGGCATATTCCCGGGCCAGTTCGACAAAGGCCAGGTCATAGCAGGTGAGGAAGCCGAAACGCCCCCATTTCGTATCGATAGCCAAACGTTTATCCGATCCCCGGTTAAAATAACGCAGCTCGTTGTAAGGCATAAATATTTTGTCATAGATTAAGGACTCCTGGTTGTAATCGTAGTTGGGGTTTAAAATCATGGTGGAGTTAAATAAGTCTGCCCCTTTTAATCGGACATTGTTTAGAAAAATATACTCTAATCCCTTGCCATCGTCGTTTAAGCTGTCGCGCAGCCCATTTAACCAGGGGGTTAAGCGGCCGGTTTCACCGTCCATGAGATGATCGATTACCTCTCGATCATTGTCGGTGTCCCAAATGTAGCCCGTAATACAGAACTCGGGGAAAATAAGGATGTTTATCCCCTGGTTGTGGGCCAGCTCTACGATGGCTTCAATTTTTTTCTTGTTGATTTCGATGTTGCTCGCGCAGTGGATATTTGCCAGCATCAAGCTGGGTCGTTCTTCAACATTGGAATAAATGCGCTCTACAATACGAAATGGCATCTGGTTCCCCCCGAGATCGGTCAGGATTCCTGCTGGTCGCCTCCAGGCTTTACTTATAAGTGGTTTATTACCCGGGCAAGTGATATCGTTATCATTTTATCTGTTTGCGCCTGCAGGCGCAATGGTTTTTTCCGGGAGCTTCTATTTTTTTGAAAATTTAGAGGGATTCACCGCTGCGGCAGGGATTCACCGCTGCGGCGGTGAATAAATTTAATCAAAGCAGGAGGTGTTCAGATATGAAAGGGTATCAAAAAGTAAGCCGGGAAGTGATTGATGAATTGAAGCAAATCGTGGGAGAGGAGCATGTTCTCCTTGACGATCCGGAGCGTATGGAAATGTATTCCCACGATGAGGTGGCAGATAAAGATTACGCCCACATGCCTGAAGTGGTCGTGCGCGCAGGCAGTACAGAGGATGTTTCCCGGATCGTTAAACTGGCGAACCGGGAGATGATCCCGGTGACTCCCCGGGGGGCCGGGAGCGGTCTTTCCGGCGGGGCTGTCCCGGCACTGGGAGGGATCCTGCTTTCGACGGAACGTATGAACCGCATCCTCGAGATCGACAAGGAAAACCTCATTGCCGTGTTGGAACCGGGGGTTATTACCAATGAGTTCAACAACGAAGTCCAAAACGACGGACTTTTCTTTGCGGGATACCCCATGAGCCTGGAAGTGTGCTACATTGGCGGGAACGTTGCAGAAAATGCCGGGGGCGGTCGGGCAATAAAATACGGCGTGACCGGCAGATATATCTTAGGGCTCGAAGTGGTGTTGCCCACGGGAGAAGTCGCCACATTTGGGGGTAAGTTGGCCAAAGATGTCACCGGCTATAACATGGTGCAGCTCATGGTCGGTTCCGAGGGAACGCTGGGGATTTTTACCAAGATCTATGTCAAGCTTCTCCCCCTGCCCAAAGCCAAGATCGATATGATGGCGCTCTTTGAAGATGTGCAAGCCGCCATCGATGTTGTGCCGCTGATTATGACAGAGATGCGCATCATCCCGACGGGGATCGAATTCATGGACCGCCTCTCCCTGGAAACTTCCTGCGAATTTCTGGGAGAAAAGAAAGAAAAATATAAGAATGCCGGCGCGTTTTTAATTATCGAGCTTGACGGCAACGAGATGGAGAGCGTGCGAAACCAATGCCTGGATATCGGGGACCTCTGCCTGGATCACGGTGCGATCGATGCCTTTGTTGCTGAAGGACCTGCGGACCAGGAGAAAATTTGGAAAGTGAGGCGTCACGTGGCCGAGGCATTCAAGGCGATCAGTCCGGTGCAGAGTTTGGAGGATATCGTGGTGCCGGTCAGCCGCATTCCCGCTTTGATCCCTGAACTCCAGCGTATCTCCGAAACATTTGGTGTAATCATTCCCTGTTACGGTCATGCCGGGGACGGCAATCTTCATGCGACCATCGTAAAACGACCGGAAGATACCATGGAACACTGGAAAGAATTGCTTCCCCGGGTCCTGGAGGAGCTTTATAAGACGACCCGTCAGCTCGGAGGGACGATCAGCGGGGAACACGGCATAGGTCATAAGAGAAAACCATACCTGCCCCTGGTTTTGGACGCCGCAGAAATTGAAGCGATGAAAAGCATCAAGCGCGCACTTGATCCACATAATGTTTTAAACCCCGGTAAAATTTTCGATATGGATTAGTTCTCAAGAGAATCAAAAATACAGGATTTTCTAGCTCACGGGAGGGAATCATCATGATGTTCGAGTTTCCGCTGGGAAATACCGCGGTTGCCGTAGAGTATCCGGATCAAGCAGTGATAAAAATACTCGAGGGGGAAAAATATTCCGTTCCAGAGTCGGAGTCAAGCCTGGTAGAAAACGCCCTGTTATCCCCCATTGATTCGGCCCTCCTGGCAGAAATCGTGCAGCCAGGCGAAACGGCCTGTATCGTGATCGGTGACATGACCCGTCTTTGGGTGAGGCACCAGGTCCTGCTCCCCGCGATCTTAGCAGAGCTCAACCGGGGGGGCATTGCCGATCGTCACATCACGATTTTGTCCGCGACGGGGGATCACCGGGAACAAACACCGGAAGAGCATAAACTCCTGGTAGGCGAAGACGTCTACCAGCGGGTGCGTGTTTTTGACCACAAGGCCCGGGAAGCGAGCGAGATGACCTACCTGGGGAAGACCACATACGGTACCCCGGTATTGATTAACCGCAGGGTCGTGGAAGCAGACCGGGTGATCCTCACCGGCGGGATCGTCTATCACTTCCTGGCCGGGTGGGGGGGCGGCAAAAAGGCATTACTTCCCGGAGTAGCCGCGTACGAAACCATCATGAAAAATCACTCCCTGGCTTTTTTACCGGGGGACGGGCAGGGGATTAACCCGGAGGTCTGCGCGGGCAAGCTGATTGGTAACCCCTGCAGTGACGATATGGTCCAGGGAGCCAGCATGGTGGGTCCTGATTTCCTGGTAAACTCGATCATCAACGAAGAAACACACCAGGTTTCCAAGGTCGTGGCCGGAAATTACTTGACGGCGTATGCAGCCGGCTGTCGCTTCGTGGACGAACACTGCGGCGTGGCCATAGAGGAGCAAGCTGAAGCCATCATTGTTTCCTGTGGCGGCTATCCCAAGGATATCAATTTTTACCAGACCTATAAAACCATTTACAACGCCCATTTTGCCCTGAAAAAGGGAGGAACAATGCTTCTCCTGAGCGAAAGCCGGGAAGGTGTGGGCAGTGATGATTTTGCCCGGGTTTTCTCGAAGTATCCCGACAATACGGCCCGGGAGTCCGCTCTCAGGGAAAGCTTTACCATCGGGGGTTACATGGGTTACCACACCGCGGTGATCGCAGAGAATTATGACGTGCTGGTTTTAGGCAGCCTCCCTGGGGAGCAGGTAAGAAGCATGGGGATGATCCCCATAGAATCCTTGGAACAGGGTTTTCAATTCATCATGGAGAAACATGGTGTTTTGCCGCCGGCGTATTTCATGCCCCGCGGTGGAGGGACCCTACCCTATCTCGCCCGGTAGGAGGAGGTCAGATGTCCCCAGGTGTTTTAGCGCTGCTGGCGTCCACGCCGATGGTCTTAACCATCCTTCTGATGGCCGGCTTGATGTGGCCAGCGAAGAGAGCCATGCCGGTTACCTGGGTAACGGCAGCGCTGCTGGCCTGGGGAATCTGGAAGGTAGAGGTTTCTCGCATCGCCGCAGCCACGATAGAAGGTGCGCTGGGCGCTTTAAATATATTGATCATTGTTTTCGGGGCCATTCTTTTGCTCAACACGCTGAAAAACAGCGGTGCCATGGCCGTGATCAGTAGGGGTTTTTACGGCATTAGCCCGGACCGGCGCGTCCAGGCTGTGATCATCGGGTGGATGTTCGTTTCCTTTATTGAGGGGGCGGCAGGCTTTGGATCACCCGCCGCCCTTGCTGCACCCCTGCTGATGGGTCTCGGTTTCCCACCCCTGGCCTCAGCCATGATTGCCCTCATTTTTAACAGCACCTCGGTGACTTTTGGTGCCGTGGGAACCCCCATGATTGTCGGTGTGCAAAACGCGGTGGACGGCTTGCTCCCCCCTGGGATGGAAATGTCCGGCTTCCTGTTCCAGGTGGGAATCTGTGCCGCCGCGGTGCATGTGCTGGTCGGGTCTTTCTTGCCGCTCCTGGCGATTATGATCATGACTTATTTGTTCGGGCGTAATCGCTCCTGGAGAGAAGGGCTGGAAGCAGCCCCTTTTCTCATTTTAAGCGGCCTGGCCTTTACTGTGCCCAGCTTTATGATCGCCTGGTTTTTTGGGCCTGAACTGCCTTCCGTGATCGGGGCGCTTCTCGGGATGCCCGTGGTCATCTGGGCGGCCAAAACAGGCTTTCTTACGCCCCGGACCACCTGGGACTTTCCAGACCCTGACGGGAAGGATTGGCGGATTGGCTGGGGGAGTCCGGTTCGCCGGGAAGATATGGCAGCACCGACCCTTTCCATGTCTCTCTTGAAGGCCTGGCTTCCTTATCTCCTGATTGCCCTCATCCTGGTTGTGACCCGCCTGCCGTTATTCGGCCTCAAGGAACTGCTGCGGTCCTGGGCTATCAGCTGGCAGCCCATTTTGGGTCACGCGGGCGTATCCTATACCCTGGAACCCCTCTATATCCCGGGGATTATGCCCTTCATCCTGGTGGCCATCCTCACGGTATTCCTGCATAAGATGGATTTAAAGCAGGCCCGGAAAGCCTGGTCCACAACCGTTTTGCAGCTGATCCCGGCAGCCGTGGCCCTGGTGTTTGCCGTGGGGATGGTGCGTATCCTGGTGCAGTCCGGTGTAAACCACAGTGGGTTGGACAGCATGCTTTTGACCCTGTCTGCTTTTGCCGCGCAGCTGGTCCAGGGCGCATGGCCCTTTCTCTCACCCTTTATCGGGGTGCTGGGTTCATTTATTTCCGGGTCCGCTACCGTATCCAATTTACTGTTTGGGGGTTTCCAATTCAGCGTGGCAGATAACCTGGGACTGTCTCGCACCATTGTCATGGGCCTGCAGGCGGTGGGGGCCGCTGTGGGGAACATGATCGCTGTCCATAACGTGGTTGCGGCATCGGCCGTTACGGGCATCCTGGGTCAAGAAGGAAAAATCATCCGCAGCAATATTCTCCCCGCCCTGCTCTATGCTTGTGGGGCCGGGCTTCTGGGTTTGGCCGCCGTGTATCTCTTCGACCTGGGATTATTTTAAACTGCATGCGGTTTGGAACGGGGAAAAGAGCTGGCGTGAATCGTCTTTTCACGCAGCAAGCAGTTAAAGTCCCGGGGCTGCTCCCGCAGTTCTGGATGATTGTTCCGACAAGGAGGAAGATGACTGTTTAGTCGGGGTTGGATGCCAGGGATTTTCGATCAATCACCAACGCTACAGCCCGCGTGATCAGCAGGGCTGCGATAAAGCGGACGACCAGCAAAACACCCAGGTTTGCCCCCAGGGCGGTTAAGAGAAGATTGTCTTCAACGATGCTGTGGTTCACCGCCAGAAAGATCCCCAGGAGAAACAGGTCCCGCTTACTCAGCAGGCCCTCCCTGGCGTATTCGATAATCACCGCGGCCCCGTAAAAAAGACCGATAAAGAGGCCGATGATTAACGGCAAGGAAGCGTGAGGGGATAAGGTGAGCAGGCGTGTTAACCAGCTAAAGGAAGAGGATATTTTCTCCAACCACTGAAAGTGCCGGATGTATTCGATAAAAACCATGATCGGCAGCAGGATCAAGATCAGGAAAAGCAGGGTATGCAGGCTTTGTACGAAACTATCAAGAAGCAAGGTTCCCACGGACAAGGGCTTAACCTCCCAGCAGGGAATAGGCGCTATGGGTCAAGAAACCGATCAGCAGTCCGAGGCCGATCCGCATGGGTATCGAACGCAGGGGCCCCAAACCGGTGAAGCTCAAAACGGGTGCTTCCATTAAAAGGGAATGGCTGGTGAGAATAATCAGGGCGATTACGGTCACTTCCTGTCCGGAGAGTGAGAGCACGGCGATGGCACCCATGGCGGCATAGATATTAATAAAAAATCCCAGTAAAAGCGGGAGCGCCGCTTCCCCGGGAAGCCCTAACACGCCCAGGGCGGGATGGAAAAACAGGGCGATGTGCTGCAGCAAGCCTGTATTTTCCAGCACGGTTACAAAAAAAGTCACAGGAATAATGATTTTTGCCAGCAGCACAGCGAGATTCAGGGTTTTGATGAAACCAATTTTCAGCGGACCGAGAAACTCTTGCATCTGCAAGTCCTCCTCAAAGCGCAATGGGGGATGATCAGGGTTTTAACTGCCTGACAGGACCCTTCTCATCTTAATTCTTTTTCCTTCCCGGGTCAAACGAATTCTTTAAACATTTTCTGAGAACACAAGACACATTTTTACCTTGTTCTGTTATAATAAGAAAATACAATCAGGAAATAAATCCTTTGCAGCGGGGGTATGTCCTGTGCTTGATACATTTTTAAACGGTGAATATTACAAGAGCGATGAAGCCAGGGTTTCCATTGAAGACAGGGGATTCCTCTTCGGCGACGGTATTTATGAAGTTGTACGCATTTACAACGGCCACTATTTCGAGCTCGGCCAGCATTTGGCCCGCCTGGAAAGAAGCGCCCGGAAAACCTTTCTCACCCTTCCATATGAGCTCAGCCGCATCGAAACCATTTGTCATGAACTCTTGCAGAAAAGCGGCATTGCCAACGGGAAGCTCTACATGCAAATTACCCGCGGGTCGGCACCGCGCACCCACGAGTTCCCCCTGGAGGCCGCACCCACGATCCTGCTGAAGGTCAGTGAGGTCAATGAAAACCAGCTGCGGAAAAACAAAATAGGCGTGACGGCCTTGACCCTGCCCGATGAACGCTGGAACCACTGCGACATCAAATCTCTCAACCTTCTGCCCAACGTGCTGGCCAAGCAGCAAGCCAGGAGCCAGGGATACTATGAAGCCATTTTTGTCCATGGGCAGGAGATCACCGAAGGAGCCAGCAGCAATGTGTTCGTCGTGCTGGACCATAAGTTGACTACCGCTCCGGAGTCTAACCGTATTTTATTGGGGATTACTCGCAACGTGGTCATCGAACTGGCCGCTGAAGCAGGCATACCCGTGGAAGAACGGTTCGTCACCCTGGAGGAGCTCCCCACGGCGTCAGAGCTGTTTATTACCAGTACCGTGGATGAAATTACCCCGGTTTTATCTATCGACGGACACACGTTAAACGGCGCTGTCGCAGGTGAAATAACCGGCCAAATGCAAACCCTTTTCCAGCAAAAACTATCCATGTCTTGTAGATAATAGTAAAAGGATGCGGAATGATCCGAATATATACGGCGATGGAAAAAGCATGAAACATAAAGGAGATATGTGATGCCGGACTGGTTGGTTGGGGTTTTCCCTGTACTGCTCACCCTTGCCGTATACGTGGTTGGCCTCATCATTTTTTTTGAAAATCGCTCTCCTCACCGTACCTTTTACTGGTTTTTTATTTTGGCCTTTCTCCCTGTAGTCGGCCTGCTTTTTTACCTTTTTTTTGGGCGCAGCTCTTCCCGGTACAAGTTCTTCTGGAAAATGAACCACGGCGATATCCCCGCATTAAAAGAGAAGCTGGAAAAAGCACGCGGCGCCGATGATTTAATGCACGACAGCAACCTTGCCCTGAGCGAAAAGAAACGACTTTCACGGATCATTTCTGCGATCAGCCCCACGTATGTTACGCTGAACAACCAGTGCAGGATCTTAAAGAACGGCACGGAAAAATTTTTAGCTGTTTTCGATGCCATTGACAGGGCCCGTGACTATATCCACCTGGAATACTTCATTGTCAAGAACGATGAAACCGGTCATGAACTGAAAAACCTTTTGATCCGAAAGGCAAAGGAAGGGCTAAAAATTCGGTTCCTTGTTGACGGCCTGGGGAGCCGAAAGCTCGGAAAAATGTACGTTCGTGAACTGAGAGAAGCCGGCATTGATCTTGCGAAATTTATGCCGTTAACCTTGCCTGTTCCCAGCACCTGGATGAATTATCGTAACCACCGAAAAATCATCCTGGTTGATGGCGAAGTGGGTTTCCTGGGAGGGCTGAACGTCGGGGATGAATACATCAGCGGGGGGGAGCGTTTTCCTTTCTGGCGGGACACGCACCTGGAGATCCGGGGCGATGCCCTGGATGTTTTGCAGGGCGTGTTTATCAGTGACTGGCAGTTTACAACGGGGGAACAGCTTGGCGATAAATCTTATTTCCCTGAACGGTCATTTGTCGGCAACATCCCGGTGCAGATTGCGGCCAGCGGACCTGACGGGAACTGGGAAGCCATTCATCACGCCTACTTTACGGCTATCGCCACGGCCCGGGAGCACATTTATATCACCACGCCTTATCTCATTTTAGATGACAGTATTGCCACGGCCCTGAAAGCAGCCGCCCTCGGCGGCATTGATGTCAAGATCGTCTTTCCGGGGAAACCGGATCATCGAATCGTCTACTGGGCCAGCCGGTCGTATTTTACGGAACTGCTCAAGGCGGGGGTAGAGATTTACCTCTACCAGAAAGGGTTTATGCATGCAAAAACCTTAACGGTCGACGGTTACCTGGCTGTAATCGGCACGGCAAACATGGACATGCGCAGTTTTTACTACAGCTTTGAAATCAACGCGTTTATCTACGACGAAGTGATCGCCAGGCAGATGGAAGCAGATTTCAGGGTGGACATGGCACACAGCATCGCGGTGGTTGCGGATGATTATTTCCGCAGGCCGGTCTATGCAAGGTTCAAGGAATCCGGGGCCAGGTTGCTTTCCCCGCTGCTCTAAAGATACTTCGTAAAATTTATGGCAGAGTGAGCGGCTCATAAACACCCTGGCCTCGAGTGAGCAGACGGAAAACATGATTGTTTATCGGAATAGATATGATCTGATCATGAAAGCGATCCACAAGCTGCCACCAAACTATCGAATCCGCTTAATTTTGAGAACTATTGTGTTTGCGCATCGATTCTTCCCGGTTCGGGGAGCGGGAGGCTAAGAGATGTCAATTCTGGTATATGTGCTGCTGGTTTGCTGCGGAGTGCTGCTGTTGGGCGGTATGATCGTCCTGGGCACGTATCGATACAGTTTTTCCATTACGTACCGGGAGCGCCTCGTGCTCGCTGCAGAGGTTGCCCGGGTTTCTATTCTCGGGGTCGTGGTTCATTACACAGCAAGAGAGGAGGTGAGCCTGGAACTTAAGTTCCTGGGATTTTCCTGGAAGCCTCAATGGTTGGAGAAAGCGCGATCCAAAAAAGAAGAAAAAGAGGAAGAAGAAGACCGCTCTGCAGGTCCTTCTCCAGGGGAAATTGTGCGGCTAGTTTTTGATCAAGCTTTACGAAGACACCTGCTGACACTGCTTAAAGAGCTCTTGTGGGTCATCCGCCCCAGGAAGTTTTCACTGCAAGGAACGTACGGTTTTGATGAGCCTCACCTGACAGGCTGGGTGGCTGCCCTGGAACACAGCCTTCGGCATATGTGCACCAGGGTTTCCATTGAACTGCAGCCTGACTGGCAAGAAACCGGTTTTGATCTGCAGGCCTCGGCAGGGGGGCATTTTACGGGTTTGGCCCTGCTGGCCTGCTTGCTGCGGTTTTTATTCTCCAGAAATACCCTGCGCCTGCTGAAAATGATGAGGAAGCGTAAAAAAACTCCGGGATATGCAACTTAGTTCTTTTTTCCGAGTCTAGACTTACAGGGAGCAAATTAAAAAGGGAGTGGGATGTCATGGAAGGTTCAAAGAGTGTGATGGATTCCATGTTTGAAAAACTGGAAAAGTTTTTACGAACGGAAACAGTTGTGGGAGAGCCTTTCCAGGTAGGAGACATTACCATGGTGCCCGTGATCACGGTAACTTTTGGTCTTGGAGGAGGAGAGGGTTCCGGGAAGGACAACAAAGGAAACGATGGTTCCGGCACCGGGGGAGGACTGGGATGCAAAATTAGTCCCAATGCCATGCTCGTGATTAAAGATGGAGCAGTTAACGTGATTCCCCTGACCAGCAGGGGTTCGCTGGATAAGCTTTTTGAGATGGTTCCGGATATTATCTCCAAGATGGACTGTAAGGGAAAAAGTGACGAGAAATAAACCATCGGCATGCAGGTTGGCAGCGCATACAAAAGACTCTCTGCGGAATCAATAAGTCGGGCATAAAGAGGTGGAGTTCTCTCCATCTCTTTTCAGTCTACAGGATCATATTTAGAGTTTTTGGATGAATGCATGCAGGTCTTCCAGGGTTCCTTCATAATCTGCATGATGCGCCTGGTCTCCCCGGTCTACAAGGAAATCATGGACCAGGAAGGTTTTGATCCCCGCTTTCTGCGCTACCAGGTCATCGCGCGTGTCATTGCCGATCATTAGGCAGTCCCGGGGATGCAGCTTTAACACCTGGAGGATCTCTTCATAATATTCAGGGTGCGGTTTGCAGTAATGCATAATTTCGTACGATGTGACCAGGCTGTAGGAAAAATCGTTTACCCCTGCCCATCGGAGCCTGTGCATGATCGCTGCCCGGGGAAAAACAGGGTTGGTCGCAATCACGACATTGCATTGTTTGAAAAAAACCTGCTGCATAATGGTACGAGCCAAAGGCTTTCGTTTGGCATAGACTGCCAGCTCACAGAAGGAATTATGGTAAAAATCATTGAGCTGAGGCATTAATTCATCGCGGGAGATTTCCAGTTTCTGCAGGAAATGCTCTAAAAACACCTCTTCATTGGTCAAGTGCGGGTTCTTGTTCAAAACCATGGCCCTGACACCCTGGAGCAAGTTTTCAGAAAAACGCGCCGGTTCGACCAGGGAAGAGAAGTGCCGGCTCAAGGCTTCAATGTATTTCGGGACAAACACGCGCATATCCAGTTCGAGCAGCGTGCCGTCCAGGTCAAAAAGCAGTGTATGATACAAGCGCCAACACTCCTCCATATCTTGATCAGAAAACGAATAACTTTGCATCGCTGCGGTGGATCCATTAACGGCCTCTGGCCCCCTGCTTTTGGCGATGTGCGGAGGCCCAGGGTGATCTTCTTCCGCTTTTCTCTTGATCATAGCGGATCTTGCTTGCATGTTCAAGCAAGGTTTTTTGGGAATGCCCTGTCTTGCGGCTTTTCATGAATCGTAATAGTGGCAAAAGGCGCCATGGAGAAGGGTATATCCCACGTTTTTTTACTGTTCACCCGGCGCTCTCAAGGAATCATCGGGAATTTTGTCGAATATGTACCATATCAAGAGCAAGATGAAATCAACTTTGCTTGATTAAAACATGGTTGCCGCAGCGTGAACAAGTGAAGCTGCGGCCCTTTAACAGCCGAAAAGATCATAATCATGCATCCTGCATGGAGAGGGGGTTACCCATGAACATTGCTTTTTTTCTTATCCCCAAGAAAGAAGTGGTCTACCTGCCGCTCAAGTGTACCATGCGCCAGGCCCTGGAAAAGATGGAGCATCACCACTACACGGCGCTGCCGCTGATCGACGCAGAGGGAAAGTATGCCGGGACCTTGACGGAGGGGGATCTGCTTTGGAAGTTGAAGAACACCCCGGGGCTTACTTTCGAAGGCAGTGAAAAAGTGTATCTAAAAGATATTCCCAGGAAAACGGTAAACCTGCCCGTACAGATCGGATCGAAAATATCGGACTTGCTCTCCCTCGCCGTGGATCAGAACTTTGTTCCCGTGGTGGACGATAACAATATCTTCATCGGGATTATTCGCCGCAGAGAAATCATCGAGTATTGCGCAAAACTGTTAGAAAACATCGGTGAAACAGAGGAGAAACGGAACTATTCTCCGAAGGAACCCGGCAGGTAAAGGAGTGTAAGAGGCCAGATGAGAAATTTGAAGGTGAAAATCAGTGACATCGATCTCCACGTGGTGGATTTTGGTGGCTCCGGGCCAGAGACTATCCTGCTGGTTCACGGCCTTACTGCCAATGCCCGCTACTGGGATGCTGTGGCTGAACGCCTGGTCAAGGATTACCGGGTCCTCGCCCTGGACCTGCGTGGCCGCGGAGAAAGTGGAAAACCGGCTTCCGGTTACTATGACCTGTGGCAGTATGCCCGGGATCTCAAGGAACTGGCGGATGTCCTCGGTTTAGATCAAATGATCTTGATGGGGCACTCCCTGGGAGCGATGGTGGGAGTTGTTTTCGCCAGCCTGCATGCCGAACATCTTTCCCGGTTGGTCCTGGTTGATGGGGGGGTAGAATTTGCCCAGGAAGAACTCAGGGCCCTGGAAGAGGCCTTATCCCTACGCCTGCACATACTGGGCACCGTCTTTGCATGCTGGCACACCTACCTGGAGTTCATGAAAAAAAATCCCAACCACCGGCATTGGAATCATTACATCGAGCGATATTACTGGCATGATGTGCGCCATCATGATGATGGGTCCGTTGTCTCGAAAACCCCCAGGCATGCCGCTATACCTTTCCAGCAGAGACCGGCAAGCCTGGACGAACTGGGGGCCAGGATCGATGTGCCCACCCTGCTGCTGCAGGCGCCGGAAGGTCTTCAGTACGGCTCGGAGAGCGTGGTCGTGGTGCCGCCTGGAAAAGGGAAACAATTCATTTCGAAACTGCCGGAAGGCAGCCGCTTTGTCCAGGTCGACGGCGCCAACCACCACAGTATTGTCTTGAATCACTATGAAACCCTGGTTAGCCAGGTCAAAGGATTTTTGCAGGATACGGCGCAGCATTGAGGGAAGCCTGGCACCGGACATTGCATGCCCGGTTTAACGGCTGATGTAGTTGATGGGGTTGAGTGTGGGACCGTAGATTCCCCCGGTGCGGATTTCGAAGTGCAGGTGTGGGCCGGTGGCCCGACCCGAGATGCCCACCTGGCCAATCACCTGGCCTTGAGCTACCCGTTCGCCTACACGGACCAGGTTGCTGGAATGGTGGGCATAGCGCGAGTAATAGCGCCCATGCTTGATCACAACTGAACGCCCGTATGCCCCGTCCCAACCGGAATAAACCACCGTTCCACCGTCGGAAGCCAGAACAGGTGTTCCCCAGGGAGCCCCGATATCCGTGCCTGCGTGGAACCTTCCAGAACGCCAGCCATACGGTGAGGTGATCCGGCCTCCACCCTCCAGGGGCCAAATAAAGCTGCCGGTGCTAACCCCCGGGGTACTATATTTGTCTTCTCTCTCAGCTGTTTGTGCAGCGACGCCCAAAAAGCCTGCCCCGTTGCAGGTGCCTTCCTCCAGGATGACGGCGTTTTGCTTTCCGTCCCAACTGACGTGAAAACCGATGCTTTCCGCGGCCAAACGCAGGGGAACAAAAAGAGTGCTGTCGATGATGCGCGCCGGGGTATCCAGGGGCGGGTCTTCACCATTGATCAGGGGTGGATCGCCATTTTCCGGAATACGCACATCCATGGTTTCCCGGTAGGCAAGGGCGACCTGGCTCTCATCGTGACATTCCACGTTTAACCCCATAAGTTCGAAAAAAGCGCGCATGGGAATCAGTACATGGCCTTCCCGCAGGACAGGTTCGGGGGTACAGGAAAATTCCTTTCCGTCGATCAAGATCTCGATGTCCAGAACAGCGGCGGCCACGGGATAAGCGGGGAAACAGATCAAAGCGACGACAAGAAGCACCAGCCCTATGTAAGATTTCACGCGCTTCCCTCCAAGATTATGTACATATTATGTAACAGTTAACAAGGCTGCAGTGGTCAGCAGCAGATATTAATATTGTTAAGAAAGCTTAACAACAGCTTAAACAATTCTCCAAACAGTGAAAATATCCTGCTAACGGGAAAAATTTATTTTGGTCAGTCGAGGAAGCGCCGAGAAACAGGAGAGGCCATGAGTAAATCATTGGGGAAGGAGCGGTGGTTCGGAGCAAACCCTGGCTCAACCTTTTCGCCATTTTCTGCTATAATGAGGGAAATTACCAGGTGAAAGCCGTGAGGAAAGGAAACCGTTAAGCAGCAAAGGAAATAATGTCCAGGGAGGCTACTTTCATGAAGATCGGCCTGGCACTGAGCGGCGGGGCAGCCCGGGGAATGGCGCATATCGGTGTGATCAAGTACCTGGAAGAAAAAAAGGTCCCCGTGCAATGTATCGCGGGGACCAGTGCAGGCTCACTGGTGGGTGCGCTTTATGCTGCAGGGCTGGGCTCGGAGAAAATCGAAGCCATTGCCAATGAGATCAACTGGAAAAGCATCATTCGATATATGACCAGTGTTGGTTTGCCGCGCAAGGGATTTATCAATACGGAGTTTCTGGCAAAAATCATAGAAAAATACCTGGGAAACAAAACTTTCACTGAGCTGGAAAAACCGTTTATTGCCGTAGGTGTCGACATAGAAAACGGCCGCGTCGTACACATGAAGAAGGGAGATTTAATCTCGGCCCTCATGGCCAGCTGTGCCATTCCCGGCATTTTTGCTCCCGTTGAAAGAGACGGATTAACCCTGGTGGATGGAGGCGTGCTGCAGAATTTACCGTGCCGCCCCCTGGTTGACCAGGGCATAAAAACGATTATTGCTGTGGACCTGAATGCCCATGAAGACAGGACTGGAGTACCGGAGAATATCTTTGATATCATCTACCGTTCCATTTATCTCATGGCGAGGGAAAGAGATGCGCAAGACAGTAAACTCTCGAAATACTATCTTGCTCCGGACCTGGGGGAAGCGGGCTTCTGGGAGCTGGATAAGACTGGGGAGCTGATCGAAGCAGGTTACAAGGAGGCCAAAAAAGTGCTTGACCAGGCGAACTTTAAGCCGGGTATCTGGCAAAAGTTCATCAACAGATAAGAAAGCAAAGGTGGGATATAATGAATTCACTGATTTCCGTGGGCGTAAGTTCCTGTTTGCTGGGTAACCCGGTCCGCTACGACGGTGGCCATAAGCGTGACCGCTATGTGACGGACATCCTGGGCCGTTACTTTCGGTTTGTGCCGGTTTGCCCTGAAGTGGAGTGCGGTTTACCCGTGCCCCGTGAAGCCATGCGGCTGATCGGAGATGCGGATGACCCTCAACTGGTGACCAACCGCACGGGGGTTGATCATTCGGCTCAAATGAAAGAGTTCTGTGCCAGCAAAGTGGTTGAGCTGGAAAATGAAGATCTCTGCGGGTTTATTTTTAAGCGTGCTTCTCCGAGTTCTGGCCTTTATCGGGTAAAACTCTATCACCCTTCCGGTCACGCGCAGAAGAACGGCAGGGGCCTTTTCGCCGCAGCCGTGGTCAAACATTATCCCCATCTTCCCGTAGAGGAGGAAGGTCGGCTGCATGACGCCCTTTTACGGGAAAATTTTATCGAGAGGGTCTTTAGCTACAGGCGGTGGAAGGATTTTTTGCAAGACAAACCGGATTATAAAAAGCTGATTCGCTTCCATACCCGACAAAAATTGCTGATCATGGCCCACAGCCCCCAACACTACACAGCCCTGGGCAAGCTGGTCGCAGAAGGGAAGAAAAAACCAGGAGATCAGCTTCTCGCGATATATGAAGAACGATTCATGGAAGCCCTGTCGGTTTTTTCTACGGTGAAAAAAAATAAAAATGTTCTGCACCACATCATGGGCTACTTCAAAGAGGAACTGACCCATGATGAAAAAGCTGAACTGCTCGAGGTTATCGGAGAATACGGCAAATCCATGGTGCCGCTCACGGTGCCTTTAACCCTGGTCAATCATTATGTGCGCAAATATGACGTTTCTTACTTGAAGAATCAATTCTACCTGGCGCCCCATCCCGCGGAACTCATGTTGAGGAATCATGTTTGAAATTTGGGGCGGCAGACCAGGTTTGGACATGGTCTGCCTGATCAGATAAGGCCGCATGTTCAATGCGTACGATAATAATAGAGATGTTTTCACCCGTAATGAAGGTGCCCATGGCAGGATGATTTTTGTGATGGGCTTCCCGGTAAAAACGATCGTTTTCCGCGGGCAGAATGGTTGCTTTTCCATAGAGGGTACAGCTCTTTGATTCTTCGCCTTGCCCTCCCAGGCTGTACAACAATAGGGCCACAGAAGGATTTTTTTCCATGTGGAGCACCTTGGTTGTATTCGTGCGGCTGCTGAGAATAATCAGGTCCTCTTCTACCAGGTACGTAAAATTCATCAGGCAAACATGGGGGTTATCGCCATAACTGGTTGCCAGAGAACAGAGCTTTTCTTTTTGCAAGAGGTACAGGACATCAGCGTAAGTTTCCGTAAATGAATTCATGGCTCTTCATCCTTCCCGTCTATGTTCTTGTTTTTTATTCTATCATGCCATGAATCGTAAAACATCAAAAACTTTCATAGGAACCATCCCGGTGAAACTGGGCATTTAATCTACAGCAAAGCAGCGCCTGCACAGCGCCGACAAGGAGGTGTGAACGCTATGGCGTCCATAGACGAGCGCATGGAAGAGCTTGCTCGAAAAATAGAGGACGTAAAAAAACGCTGGCCTTTTCACTCGGTTAAGCCGGCCCAGGTCCAGGAACTGGAAGACTTAGAATTAGAGCTGGAAAAACTGCAAAAGCAAAAAAAAGAAGGGAAGCCTTCCTAGCAGGCCGCCACGAGCGGGCATCAAGAGATCGGCTGCCTCGAGATTGAAACCGTTAAGGTTCTAGGAGCGCTTGATCACACGGAGGCGGGCTTCCTTTTTTTGGTTGAAGAAAAATTTGTTGATAATTCTTTTAAAATAACAGGAAAAAAAGGCCCTTCTATGGAAATGTATACGTAGAAATTGGGAGAGGAAGAAAATGAAATTTGAGAGTTGAAGATAACGAGCAGGAAATTCGGATCATCCCTCATAATCCCATTTATAAAGGTCCTTACCTCACCAGAGTGTTAACCCGCGGCGAAAATTCCTGGATTATCGCCATGCCCGAAGACGGGAAGCGTTTTGTTCCCCTGCCGATCAGCACCATTATCGACATCGAATTCTTACAAGGCAGTGATCGTAAATTTACGACGGAAGTGCTGGACAGGAATTTTCGGGGTTTGCGCACGCTAACCATCGCCAGGCCGGGTGCGATTTCCCGTGGAAAAGGGAATAAAAAAGCAGGCGTTCGCGTGATCGCCTTCAGCAGCGGAAAAGGCGGGGTGGGAAAGAGCACGGTGATCATCAACGTTGCCCTGGGTCTCCAACTCCTGGGGAAAAAATGCTGCTTGATCGATGCCGATTTGGGAACGGCGGATATCGATACCCTGCTTAACCTGGAGGCGCCGTATAACCTGAACCACATCCTCAAAGGGGAAAAGGAAATTGAGGATATCCTGGTCAAAGGGCCGGAAGGAGTACTGCTGGTGCCGGGCGGCTCGGGTTTACAAAACCTGGCAAACCTGAAAGAATGGCAATTTAGCCGTCTCATCGCTGCTTTTAACAACTTGAACAACATGGCGGACTTCCTTTTGCTGGATACCGGGGCGGGGGTTTCCCGCAATGTGACGAATTTTTTAATGGCAGCAGACGAAATTGTCTTGGTGGCTTCCCCGGAACCCCACGTGATCATGGATGTTTATGCCCTGATCAAGGTGCTGGCTTTCTTCGAGATCAAAAGCCGCTTGAAGCTCGTTGTGAACAAAACGGAAAAATCAGATGAAGCGCATTTAATCTGGACAGCCATCAACTCCGCTTCCCGGCAGTTTCTGGATGTTCATGTCGAATTTTTGGGTCATATACCCAACAGCAAGGCGGTTTTGCGTTCAATCAAGAAGCAGGAACCGTTTATCCTGAAGCACCCCCGGCATGAAGCAGCCCGCAACTTTTTTGAAATTGCCGAGCTTCTGGCGGGCGAAGAGTCCGTAAAAAAGGAAATTCAGCCGGCATCTTTCCTGGTGAGATTGAAGGAAAACATTTTTCGGAGCTTCTCTTTAAACGAACATTTGCGCTAAGGTTCTTGTTTATCTTGCGCTCCTCATAGCATGGAGAAGAGGTTTGCCGGGTTCAGTACGGAACCCGGGAAGTGTGCAGATTGGAAAAGGGCGCCGGGTTTCGCTGCCGGGTCGCTCATTCCAATTATTTTTTTGTTCGTGTAAGGGGGACGTGGGGTGGAAACAAGGCGCTGTAAAATTTGTGCAGCAGGGGCGAGGCCCCTCTGGGATGAAAAATTTAAAATCTTTTATTTCCACTGCAGCAGGTGCCAATATATCTTTATTGATGAGAAAGAGATTGTTTCTCCCGAAAAGGAGATCGCTCTCTACAAGCAGCATAACAACACCCTGGAAAACGAAGGCTATGTCAATATGTTTGAAGCGTTCATCAGTAAAACCATTCTTCCCTACCAGGAACGGATCAAGCGAGTCTTGGATTTTGGCTGCGGTCCAGGCCCCGTTTTGGCCGAATTGCTCAAGCGGAGGGGGTTCGAAGTCGATATTTACGATCCCTATTTTTACCCGGAAACGATCTGCGAGCAGAAGAGCTATGACCTGATCACGGCTACCGAAGTCTTTGAGCACCTCAAAGATCCGCTGGAAACGGCAAGGCTGCTCAGGGATCACCTAAACCCATGCGGGATCCTGGCCGTTATGACCCTTTTTCACCCCGGGGAAGCCAGCGCATTTAAGAACTGGTGGTACAGGCATGACCCTACCCATATTTCCTTTTTCCAGCCTCAAACCTTTGAGGTGCTCGCTGACAGGCTGGGTTTTCGCGTGTTAATGATCGACTCCAAGAATCTCTGTGTAATGGAAAGAGCTGGCAAGTGACTGCCAGCTCTTTTTTGGGAATAAATTCCTGGTGTCGGGGATGGGAGTCGAACCCACATGGTGTTAACCACACGGCCCTCAACCGTGCGCGTCTGCCTATTCCGCCACCCCGACATGTTCGCTTCCAAAAGGCGTTGCTGTTGATTAATATAGCACAGACCCGGACAAAAATCAATAACCCGAAGCAGTCAAGTGTCTTATCGCTGGCAGGGAAAAAGAAGGTTTTGTAGAATATTGAAAAGAGGAAAAGTTTTGATTTCGCTTTGATGGGGGTGGTTTCTGAGGTAGCGGGGCAGGTCGGTTGGATCATATTGGGAAAACCTTGGGCCTCACGGGGTTTTATCGTGGAAATGAACTTATCTTAAATGGAATCCGGGGAGAGGGTATGTGATGGCATTAAATAAAATTGGAGTCGTGGGAGCAGGGTTAATGGGCAGCGGTATTGCCCAGGTGGCTGCACAGGCAGGTTTCGATGTTCTTTTGAATGATTGGCCCTGGCAGACCTGGTTGGCCTGGACACATTACTGATGGTTATCGATACCCTGCACAAAGAAACAGGGGACTCTAAGTACAGGGCCTGCACCTTGCTGAGAAAACTCGTTAGAGCCGGTCACTTCGGTCGAAAAACGGGTAAAGGATTTTACGAATACCAATAAAGAAAGGGGCCGTGATCATGGCTAGAGATTTTGTCAACTGGACCCAAGAAGGGAATATTGCCTTTGTCGTAAACGACAATCCTCCAATGAATGTGATGAGTTCCAAGGTTGCTGCGGAGTTGATGGAGTGCCTGCAGGAGATTAATGAAAACCCGGAATGCCGCGCCCTGGTTCTCACGGGCGCAGGAGAGAAAGCATTCATGGCCGGAGCAGATATCAAAGAATTTCCTGGATTTATCGGTGTGCCCGGGTCAACCTATCCTTTTACCAACTTGCTCCACGGTGTTCTCCAGTACCTGGAGGATCTGCCCATGCCAACTATTGCGGCGATTAACGGTTTTACCCTGGGCGGGGGATTGGAGCTGGCTTTGGCCTTTGACATCCGCATCGCTTCCGAAAAAGCAATGCTGGGTCTGCCGGAGATTAAACTGGCCCTTTTCCCCGGAGGCGGAGGGACACAAAGGCTCCCTCGGCTCGTAGGACCATCCAAGGCGAAAGAAATCATGTATTCCGGCGACCCGCTCTCCGCAGAAGAAGCATGGAGAATTGGCCTGGTGAACAAGGTTGTTTCCCACGAAGAAGTGCTATCCTCCAGTAAGGAGTACGCCAATCTTTTGGCTTCCCGGGCCGGGGCTGCCATCAGGTTGATTAAAGAAACGGTTAACCGGGGCGTGAACATGACCCAGGCCGAAGGCTTGAAAGTCGAACAAGATCTCTTTGACCGGGTATTCCAAACAGAGGATGTTACGGAGGGCGTAAACGCGTTTCTGGAAAAACGGCAGGCGAATCTCAAGCACAAGTAGGAATTCCGCTTATTTAAGAAAAGGCTTCATCTGGAGAAGGCCTGCCTGGCAGGCCTTCTCCAGGTTTAGTTTTCCCTGGAACAAGGAAAATCATACCTGTTGACAAAATCCTTAACTTGCGTTTAAGTATATGTAGTGCTCCCGATTTGCAGATCAAACTTACAAGAGTCGCTTTAGAACACGACCGGGGAGGCCGGGTTGATGGAACACTTTATCGATGCCCTGGGGGAGATGTGTCCCATCCCGATCATACGGGCGGAAAAGATGCTGAAAAAGATCAAGGCGGGCGAATGTGTGATCCTGGAAACGGATCACAGCTGTTCGATTCAAAGTGTGACCGGACATTTCGAAAAGAAGCTGTCTTACCCCTGCAAGATCACGGAAGTTGAAGAAGGAATCTGGCAAATCGAGATCACGAAAAAATGAAGGCTTTTAGGCCTTCATTTTTAATGTTTTATCTTCATGAACTGAGGGGTAGGTTTAACAAAATCCCCGGTCCTTGGAGGCTAAAAAATTTAAAAAATTTGCAGATAGGCCGGGTTTAATATTGCTTTGATGGTAGATGAGGTAAATGCTGTGGGGAAAGGTTATGCCCTGCACCTTGACGGCTTTTAAGGTGCGGTGCCTGAGCTCTCTGCGTAAGGCCATCTTGGGAAGAAACGAGACCCCTTTTTCTGCAGCCACCGCCGATACAATCGCATTGATGCTGTTTAACTCCAGGGCGATATTGAGCTGGCCCATCAAGATGTCTTTTTCCTGCAAGGTCTCTTCAATAGTTTCTCGTATGCCGCTTCCCTCATCCATGAGGACAAATTTCAATTGAAAAAGTTCTTCCCTGGATATTTCAGTCGTATTCTGCCATTGTTCGTTGTAGGGAGCGATTAACGTAAGCTCATCCTGGGCAATTTTCTTTACTTTGAGGCCCTCACTCAGGATCAACTCTTTTAAGGAATTAATCAGGGGCCCTTCTATCACACCGATTTCAATGGTTCCTTCCAGCAGTTTGTCTACCACGGTTTTGGTCTTGGAAATATCCAGGAAAATATCATGCTGGGGAAAATTTTCTTTAAAGATATAGACGCTGCAGGGAAGGGCGAAATTGCCTAACGTGCTGGAAGCGCCTACACCCAACTCTTCCATGGTGGCATTGCTGTAACTCTCGATCTCTTTTTGCATGTTCTCTTTCAGGTTCAGAATCTTATTGCCGTAACTAAAGACCAACTCGCCCATCTCGGTGGGCTTAACCCCTTTATTGCTCCGCTCCAGGAGGATCGTTTGCAGGTTGTTCTCCAGGTCTTGAATCTGCAGGCTCAATGCGGGCTGGCTGATGTGCAGTTTTTTTGCTGCCTTGGTAATGCTCCCGGTTTTTACAACCAGGCAAAAGGCCTGTAAGTGGTTTAAGTTCATCGAGGTTGGTCCCTTCTCCCTTTCCGCCGTTCGCTGAAGGCAAGCTGGGTAACGGCCGTGAAACTGCTGGCGAAATGAGCGAATTATGCTCGATGGCTGCATCATTAGCATTTATTATACCACTGCTTCTTCATGCGGTAAAGTAGAGAAAAAAAGCAATTCTCTGGCTATGGATCAACGGAATTGTTTTATCGCTTAAGATAAGTTATAATTATCGTAATGCAAAAGGGTTATTACGATGGACCATTGGGGGATCAAAAATGAAGCCGGGTTACCAAGGACGAATCGCCGCACTGGGCCAGGCGCAAAAACTATCCGTGCAGGTGAACTGGGGATGGGCTTTTCTGCTCCTCAATCTCGGCCTGATCGTTTTTTTGCTCAATTATGCGACAACTACGGCATACCTTTGGTTCTTCGGCCTCCTCTTTGGGTTTGTGCTGCAGCGCTCCAGGTTTTGCTTTGCTGCAGCCTTTCGTGACATTTTCCTAATCGGCAATACGGCGATAACCCGGGCGCTGGTGATCGGCTTGATCGTAGGTACCTGCGGGTTTCTATTCTTGGAGATCCTCACCCCGGGGACAGCGCTGCTCGCAAGCATGGGTAAAGTGAAAGCCGTGGGCATTTTTACGATGGCCGGTGCGCTGCTCTTTGGATTTGGCATGGTCATTGCCGGTGGATGCGCCACGGGCATGCTGATGCGTATGGGAGAAGGCTACTTGATGCAGTGGGTGGCCATGTTGGGGTTCCTGGTGGGTTCATCCGTCGGCGCTTATCACCTCGGCTGGTGGATGACTGCATTTGGCAGCAGGGCCCAGGCCCTTTTTATTCCCGCAATCTTCGGTTGGCCGCTGGCCATTGCGCTCCAGCTCATTGTCCTGGGAGCCATTTATCTCTGGGCCCTCGGTCATGAACGGGGCTGGAAGACCACGAAAGCAAGTATCGTGAAGCTGGCGCAAAGCCCCCGCAGCCTGGTGCGTTCTCCTGCAAACCCTCATCCCGGGCCAGAAAAGCAGCCGAAAAGCCTTTACCAGGTTTTTTTCAAGAAGCCCTGGCCCTACGTTTTGGGGGCCATCCTGCTGGCGACCCTGAACACGGCGCTGTTTTCCCTCTGGGGATCTCCCTGGGCGATCACCAGTGGGATCACGTACTTTTCCGCATGGGTGAGTCAGGGGCTGGGATTATCCCCGGAAAGCTGGTATTATTTCCAAAATATCCTGCTGCTGGAAGCGCGCGAGGGAAAAAGTTTACTGGCCGATCCAACCGCGATGCAATTTCTCCACAGCCCCATGGTTTATCATTTTATGGCGATTATTGCAGGCTCCTTGCTTGCTTCCCTGGCCGCGGGAGAGTTTCGGCTGCGCAAGTGGAAATCGGGGCGCTTTGTTATCGCGGCCCTGGTCGGGGGGTTTTTGATGGGATACGGCGCGCGGCTGGCCCTGGGGTGCAACATCGGCGCATTTTTTAGCGCGATCCCATCCTTTTCGGTGCATGGTTGGGTTTTTGGAATATTTACGCTCCTGGGAGCCTACGTGGGAGGGAAGGTGCTGCTCAGATTTCTCGTTGTCTAATCCAGAAAAAGAACATCCAATAGTCTCTTGCTTTCAGGTAATTTATATTGCTAATGCTTATTAAGATTATTTATCAGTAAACGCATCCATCAAACCTGATAAAGCCGATAATCACCGCATATCCTGCTTAATTGTTGCGAATTGTTTGTCAACGGCTTTTCACACAAGGGGCGGGTTTTTTATTATAATATTCACTAATGAAAAAGAATAATTCTTCGCTTATGCTGAGGATGGAAAGAGAGCAAGGTTTTATCGCGGAAACGGTGTGCTTTGATGTTTCTGCAGCGAAATCATTTGAAACAGCACAGCCAGCACAGCAATACTTTTGGGAGTATACTGAAACAGTATACTTTTCTGCATGTTAGGGGTATCCTAGGACATCAGTGGGATTAACTGCTGTTTAGATGCCTGAAGGAGGTGAAGTATCCAGCACCCAGCGCATTGATGGAGATGGAAAACATCTAAAAGGGGGAAGGGTCAGATCATTTTGCTAGCCAATCAGAGAATCCAGTGGATAAAAAGTGAAGGAAGGGGGGACCTCTATAGCTTTCTGTCCGCAGTCTACAAGGATGAAATATCCCTGGAGCGCGTTGACGCTTTGTGGAAAAGCGAGAACCGTTCTTCCCTTGAAACCTTGCTTGACTGCCTTCCCGCAGAGCGAAAAGAACAGATCCAGTCTTCCCTGGGGCAGCTGGAAAAGTATCTCAGCCACAACGTCCCGCAGGAGATGCAGGAAGCTACTCAGCTAGAGCTGAGAAAAGAGTTTGCCTTTTTGTTCTTGACACCCCACGGCGTGTATCCCTTTGAATCCCTCTACCGGGGGAAGAAAAAGCTGCTCATGGATAAGCCCTGGGAAGAGGTGCGGGCTTTCTTCCGCAAGATCGGGATTGCCAAGGATAAAGCGGAGATGCACCCGGAAGACCACATCGCCGTGGAGCTGGGATTCATGGCGACGTTTGCTTTCTTGTTATCCAACGCGGCGCAGGAGGAAGCGCCTGTTGAAGAACGGGAAGGCTTATTGGAGATCCAGCGGACATTTTTACAGGATCACTTGAACCGGTGGGTTCCTGACTTCAGCCGCGACATGGAACAGAAAAGCAGGCACGAGTTTTATCAAGCCGTTGCCGCGCTGACCCGGGAATTTGTGCAGGCTGATTTATGGATGTTAGAGGAAGTAGAATTTGGAAACTCATAATCACGGTTTTGAAGAAAGGAGGTGCAGACCTGGCTCGAAAAGAAGGTGGATGAACGCATGATCGTTCAACATTTCTTTGCAGCAGGGCCAGGTTTACAAACAGTGGCAAAAAAAGACAAGTGGAAATTTAGTAGACGTTCGTTTTTGATGGCTTCAGGAGCCGCGGTTGCTGCCGGTGCCGCCAGCAACTTCCTGCTGGCCGGATGCCAGCCCGACGTGGAGGAGCCTGTCGTAGATGATCCCCCTGACGAGCCGCCGGTCGATGTCGCATTTGAATTAAAGTCCGTGGAGCCTGAAATTACCGCGACCAAGTTCAACTTTTGCGGGATCTGCAGCGCCAACTGCGGCATGATTGTCGACGTTGCCGACGACAAGGCCTGGAGGATTCGCGGTAACCCCGCTTGCCAGGTAGCCGAAGGCCACCTGTGCGTGAAGGGTTATTCCGCCCTCAAGGACCTTTATGATCCCGACAGGTTGAAGCATCCCATGAAGCGCACCAACCCCGAAAAGGGTCCCGGCGTGGATCCCGGCTGGGTAAAGATCGACTGGGACGAGGCCTTTGAATTGACCGCAGAAGCCTTTAACCAGGCTATCGAGGAGGGCGGCCCCCAGGCCCTGGGCTTTTTCTCCCGGGGGCATGACTGGATGAACCGCTTGCGGGACGCCATTGGCACGCCCAACCATATCCAGCACCACAGCACCTGTTTTACCACGTATACCGCCGTGTGGCGGGCCGCGGTGGGCACGGGCAACCGTCCCTTTATGCTGGACGTGGGCAGGGCCAAGTATCTGCTCTCTTTCGGTTGGGACCAGCCTTCCAAGGCCAAGAACATGTCGGCCCGGGAGTACGTCAAGGCCGTTTCCAACGGAGCCAAGGTAGTTTACGTCGACCCGCGCCTGACCATTACCGGTTCCCTGGGCGGGGAATGGATCCCCATTAAGCCGGGCACCGACCTGGCTTTCATGCTGGCCATGATCCGCACGATCATCAACGAGGAACTGTACGATCAAGACTTTGTGGACAACAATACCACCGGACTGGAGCAGCTGCGGGACGCCGTGCAGGACTACACCCCGGAGTGGGCCTCGGAAATTACGGAAGTCCCGGCAGAAACCATCGAACGGGTGGCGCGGGAATTCGCCACCACCAAGCCCGCCTTGATCCCGAACCACAAGCGGGATGCCGGCGGACCCAACTACCAGAACTCCTGGAGGGTAGCGTTTTGCACCGTAATCCTGAATTCCCTGGTCGGAGCCATGGACCGGGAAGGCGGGCAGATTATCGGACGCACCGCCAGCATGCCGGGCTTCAACGATGTGTTCCCACCGCCGGATTTCCCAGAACTTGCGACAACGGAACGGGTAGATGGATTTGAAAAGCACCCCATCATCGGCCCGACGAGAAGGGGAGATTTTTCCACCTTTCCCGAGGCCCAGCTGGCCGGGGAGCCCTACCGCCTGAAAGCGGCCTTATTCCGCAAGCACAACGTCCTGGCCTTCCCCAATGCTCCCCGCTTCGTGGAAGCATTGAAGACGATGGACTTCGTCGCCGTGGTCGATGTCTGGCCCTCGGAGATGGTGCAGATGGCCGACGTGGTTTTCCCCGAGCCCTACTACCTGGAGACATCCGGGTTCGGCGATCGTGTTTATCATGCCTTTTATCCGCAGCTCGCCCTGCGCGAACCGGTGGTTGATCCCCTCTACGATACCCGCGGCTACGGCGGTGTCATCACGGGTCTTGCCAACGCCATGGGCTATGGCGAGTATTTCGAAGGGGTCAGCGGTGGGACGTTCAACGATGAGCGGCTCAAGGCCCTGGGTTCTTCCTGGGAGGAACTGCAGAACAGCGAAAACGGCATGTGGAGCGATGAGAAACCCTTCCAGGGCAGGGAAGAGTGGGGCACCGAGAGCGGCAAAATCGAACTGTACTCACCGGTGCTGGAAAATAACAACTACGACCCGCTGCCCTACTGGGAACCCAAAAAAGCGGAGCCTACCGATGAATACCCCTTCTACATGATCATCAGCCGTCCGCCCATGCACAAGATGTCGCAGACCCAGAACAACGAGCTGATGATGCAGGCCCAGGGAACCAACAAGCTGATCATCAACGCAGAAGCGGCCGCAAACCTGGGCATTGAAGACGGGGATGAAGTCGTGGTAGAGTCCCAGGCCAACCAGGTTACCCTGCAGGCCGAGGTGATCCAGGGCATTCGTCCGGACTGCGTGTGCGTGGAGCACGGCTTCGGACACTGGTCCAGGGAGCTGACCGTGGCCTTTAACCAGGGGGCCAACGAGGGGGATCTCATTCCCACCCTGACCGTGGAGGAAATGGTCAACAGCAAGTGCCCCGGTGCGGGCTCGCAGATGCAGGACTTTTGTGTAAACGTCTATAAGGCTTAGTAAAGGGGGTTAAACCAAGTGAAATATGCAATGTTGATCGACCAGACCAAGTGCATCGGCTGTGGCGCTTGCACCGTGGAATGCAAGGGAAAATACGAAGCGTCGTTCGGAGTGCTGCGCACGGAAATGAAAAAATATGAGAGCGGTTCCTTCCCCAATGTTAAGCTGCGCTACAAGAAACATGCCTGTATGCACTGTTTTGTGGCGGCCTGTGAGGAAATATGCCCCGTGGACGCCATCTGGCACGTGGAAGGGGAAAACGGAGGCATGGTGGAGATCGACAAGGAGACCTGCATCGGCTGCGGGGCCTGCGTGACCGCCTGCCCCTTTGATGTGCCCGTGCTGGATCCGGAAGACGACAACAACTCAGAAAAGTGCAGTTTCTGCGCGTTTCGCGTAGTCGAGGGCAAGTCCACCTACTGCGCGGAAGCCTGCCCGGTGGGAGCCATTCTCTTTGGAGAACGGGAGGACTTGATCGCCGCCGGGGAAAGCCGGGTCAGTGACCTGCAAGCGGCCGGCCATGACAAGGCGCACCTCTACGGCAAGGAAGATACCGGGGTGCTGATCCTCATTGACGAGGATTACGATGTTTATGACCTGGTAGCGGAAGGATTTACCCTGAGCTCTATCGGCTGGCGCGCCCTGGGTTCCTACGGCAGCCTCGCGGTGGCCGCAGCGATTGGCGGCATCGGCTACAGGGTGGTTAAAAACAGGCTGGAAGAAATCAGCAGGGAGAAAGAAGAAGGAACGAAAGCGTAAGCACTAAAGCAACGTAATGCGAAGGCGGGGCTGCCGGATTGATTCCAGGCAGCCCCATTTTCGGTTTCAGGTACAGCCTCTCATGGCGGGAAAAAGCCTTGTTTATGCCTGGATGCTCTTCCACCACCGCTGTAGCTTCCCTTTTTTCATTTTTATGGTATGATTAGAGGGAGCCATTGATCCTATCTACGGGGCCTGTCTGCAGGCTGCCGCCTTGAGGACATACGACGAGATATGAATTGTGCTTTCAATCATCACACTCAAGATACCATGACCTTCCTGGGCACGGCCGGGGCACGCTTTGTCGTGGCCAGGCAGTTGAGAGCCTCGGGGGGCACCTGGTTGCGCCTGGGCGAAAAGCAGCTGCTCATTGATCCAGGACCCGGGTCGCTCCTGCGCTGTCTTGCCGCACAGCCCAGGCTGCATCCCCCCGCCCTGGATGGCATTATTTTGACGCACAGGCACCTGGACCACTCCAACGATATCAACGTTATGATCGAGGCCATGACCAATGGGGGGAGGGACCGCAGGGGGTTTGTCCTGGCGCCCAGGGATGCCGTTGAGGTCGCTGATCCCGTGATTCAGCAGTATGTGCGGGCCTATGTTGATGAACTGGACTACCTCGAGGTGGGGAAAACCTTTTCTTTCAACACCTTTTCGTTAAGCACCCCGGTGGCTCATCATCACTCCGTAGAGACTTACGGCCTGAGATTCAGCTTGCCCTACGGGACGATTTCTATCATTGCGGACACGGCCTATTTTGATGAGCTCATTGACTGCTACAAGGGCACGGATTTGCTGGTCCTCAATGTCGTGATATACCAGGATACCAGCCCCAGTGCGTATAAAATTTATCATTTGAACTTTTCCCAGGCCCTGGCATTGATCGAGGCTATCCGACCCAGGGCCGCTGTGCTAACCCATTTTGGGATGACGATGCTGCAGCATAACCCCCATCTTTTAGCCGCCCGGATCGAAGAAAAAACCGGCGTGCGCGTTTTGGCGGCCACCGATGGCCTGGAGCTATCCATCCTCGGGCAGCTTCAAGCAAATCAAGTCAAATAATTTCGCCTGCTCAATGGTTTGATCTGCATCTTGATGTGAAGGAGGAAGGCGGCAGCGCTGCTTAGATTGTGTTTTGCGCAAACAGCGCCTCGGCCTGAAAAGAAATGTTTGTGGGGATATGCAGGATTGAATTTTTACTCCTGGAAGGATGTTCACTGAAAGAAAAAAGACAGGTTGTGCGCAGCATCATCGAAAGGCTGCAGCACCGCTTCAACATATCGATTGCGGAGATCGGACACCTGGAGGCCCAACGCAGGGCGGAGATCGGCCTGGCTGCCGTGAGCAACGAAACACATCACCTGGAAAGAATCATCGGGAAAATCGTGGATTTCGTGGAGCAGGATGGAAGAGTGCAGGTTCTTCATGTGAGCAAGGATTACTATTAACCTCTTCCGGAAGGTGAAGGGATGTTTAACGGGAATCATGTACGGCTGCTGCGCCGTGAAAGAAACTATTCCTTGTCCTATTTGGCCCAAAAAGCGGGCATTTCAGCTTCGTATTTGAGTGAAATTGAACGGGGGAGCAAGCGGCCTTCCTTGAAAACGATCGAAAAAATAGCCCGAAGCTTGAATGTCTCAACCCGCAAACTGATCAACAGCCCGGATGAGCCCTCCAGGCCTGGTGCAGCGTCGACCGAAAATGACCTGGCCGCGAAGTTCTTTCGAGTTCGGGAAGAGCACGGTTTAAACCGGGTGCAGCTGGCCAGGAAAGCCGGACTCTCACCGGGTCTCATTGGGCAGCTGGAACAGGGCAAGGTCCAGCCTTCCTTACAAACCATTGAAAAAATAGCCCAGGCCCTGGAAATATCACCCTGTTATTTTATTGCCGATGAAGAGGAACTGCAGCAACTGCTCTCCCTGCTGACACCGGAGATCAGGGCTTTGCTCATGGAACCGCAGGTTCAGTCTGCCCTGCGGGTGTTATGCCAGTGTAACGAGAAAGAGTTTCGGCTTATCCTGGATTTTGCCAAACTCCTCAAAGGGTATCAATTGACTGAGTAACAGGCAGGTTTGCAGGGTGTGCTGATTGATCGTTTCTTAGCTTGGAATTTCCCGGGAGGGGTGCCTGTTGGCAGCAGTTGAAAAACCGCTGATGGCGGCTCGAACCCATATCCTTCGCTGCTCCCTGGAGGGGGGATTGGCCGTTGATGCCACGGCCGGTAATGGTCATGATACGGTGTTCTTGGCCCGGCTCGTGGGGGAGAGAGGGCAGGTAATTGCCTTCGACATCCAGCAAGCAGCGCTGGATCAGACCAGGAAACAGTTAGCCGCAGCAGGCCTGGAAGAGCGGGTTCGTTTCGTGCTAAACAGCCATGAACATGCAGAAGCATACATCCAGGGATCGATTTCCGCTGCCATGTTTAACCTGGGCTATCTACCGGGCGGCGATCATCATCTGACCACGCTGCCGGAAACGACCGTGAAAGCCTTGGCGGTCCTCCTTGAAAAACTTCAGCCGGGTGGCATTGTGACCCTGGTTGTCTATGCCGGCCATGCCGGAGGTTACGAAGAAAAAGAAGCCGTGCTGGACTTTTGCTCCCGGCTCGACCAGCAGCGTTACACGGCACTGCATTATCAGATGATCAACCAGGCCAACCTCCCGCCCTCGCTGGTGGTTATCGAAAGGCATTTCTGATTTATTTGGTGAGCATCAAGAAACGCCGTGCTTCTGTGAACATGAAAAAAAGCGAACAGGGTGATGCTTTTTGCCGCTACAACAAGAATTATCTGTGATTATCCCAGAAATCGCACACGTAAATGCAGAAATAAAGAAAACCGTGGAAGAAGAACTGCTCTCCCATTATCAGCCGTCTCAACCATTCTTGCTCGATGGTCAAGGCAAAAAATTGCGGCCTGCACTTTTTTTGGCCAGTGCAAAAACCCATGGGGATGATGTTTCAGAACTGATCCCCCTGGCTGCGAGCCTGGAGCTTATCCACATGGCGACATTATTGCACGATGATGTTGTGGATCGAGCCGCGTTACGTCGGAGTTTGCCAACGGTCAACAGTAGTGAAGGAAATAAAATTGCTGTTTTACTTGGAGACTACTTATTTTCTAAAGCGTTTTCCATGTTAACATCTGTAGGCAATCTCGAGATCATTCAACTATTTTCCCGCGTTGTCGAAAGAATGTCCCTGGGTGAGTTGAAGCAGCAGACGGACGCCTTTAATCTCTATTTGACAGAAGAGGAATACCTTGATCGGATCAATCAAAAAACAGCAGAATTCATGGCTTCCTGCTGTCTTGCCGGCTGTTTAACGTCTGAGTGCCCGGAAGATCTTCAAATGCCCCTGTATCATTTCGGCTTGAACCTGGGCATGGCTTTTCAGATTATTGATGATATGATTGACTTCAAAGACTTGAACAGCAGAACAGGTAAGGACCATTTTAATGATTTGAAGAACGGAGTCGTGACCCTCCCGCTTATCTATGTCCTGCAAGCCCCTTCCAACAAAGAACTGATGATCAAGTGGATGAGCAACAATCGGAATGATGAAGACAGTATTGCAAACTTGTTGGACCAGATAAAGATCAACCGTGGTCTAGAGTACGCCTTATACCGGGCCGAACAATATCTGAATCAAGCCAGGTGTTTTGCGGGCCAGGTACCCTCAAAAGAGGCACGACGCAACCTGCAGTTAATCTTGCAGTTAATCTGGAGCCGGGTAGAAGAATAGAGTTTCTACATTTTTGGCTGTATCTATGATATGATCAATATGACTCATCGAACAATACTCACCGATGGGGGATTGCGCGGATGATACCCATGATTTCCGTGATCGGTTTCAGTAAAACAGGAAAAACTACCTTCGTGGCAGATCTAATCAAAGAACTCCAGGCTTTGGATTATCGTGTTGCTGTGATCAAACACGATCCTGACGATCACGGGGAGGTTGACAGGGAGGGCAGCGATACGTCGAACTTTTGGAACGCTGGAAGCCCTGCCGTGGTGCTATCTTCGCCCAGTCGCCTGACCATTTTCCGGCGCACGGAAGAGGATACCCACCCCGCAGCAATCATCCCTTTCCTGGGAGATGTCGACTGCGTGATCCTTGAAGGCTATAAAGGCTGGTCTTTTCCAAAAGTTGTGATTTGGTCCCCTGCGATGGAAAACATCTCGATCAAGCAGAACGAACTGCTGGCCGTGATTTGCAACCGGCAAGAAAGCCGTGAAGCGAGAAGCTGGGCTGCGGGAGTTGCACCCGTTTATTCTCGAGATGAAATCCCCGGTATAATTGAACTTTTGCAAGAAACAGGTTTTGTAAAGTGAATTCGGGAGGGTAAGAGATGCCAGATAGAGATGCTCCAAAGTCTGTAATCAGACGCCTGCCGGTGTACGTGCGCATTTTGGATAACATGATCAGAAATGACATTGAAATTATCTCATCCCGGGAACTCAGCGAAGTTACGGGGTTTACCGCGGAGCAAATCAGGAAGGACCTGGCGTATTTCGGTGCCTTTGGAACCCGGGGGACCGGGTACAATACGAGTGTTTTGCGTGAAAAGATCCTGGAAATTATCGGGCTGAACGAGCAAACGAATATCATCGTGGTGGGGTCCGGCCACCTGGGGATCGCCCTGGCCCGGCACAATATCAGGAAAAATCCCTATGTCAATGTCGTGGCAATTTTTGATATCGACCCGGAAATCATCGGGGGGGAAATCCTGGGTGTAGAAATCATGCCGCTTTCCAGGCTGCCCGAAGTGGCGGCTGAATACCGCGTGAAAGTCGCTATACTGACGGTGCCAGCAACTCATGCCCAAAACGCTGTTGAGCCGATTATTAAGAACGGGATTAATGTGATCTTCAATTTAACCACAGCCAAGCTGGAAGTGCCGGAACATATCCACGTTCATAACGTGGACTTGAGCATTGAGCTGCAGAGTTTGATTTATTATGCCACCCAAGAGAAAGAGGAAGCCTAACGGCCCTGGCAGAAAAATGACGGGACAAAGGAATTTTGTTTGTGTTGCCCGTGGTTGACTTTTCCATGGTTTTTGTGTATACTGATCATGCGCACGGTGGAGCCGTGGTGTAGCCTGGTAAACATGCCGGCCTGTCAAGCCGGAGATCGCGGGTTCAAATCCCGTCGGCTCCGCCACTTTATTATTTTGGCGAGATAGCTCAGTCGGTAGAGCAGCGGACTGAAAATCCGCGTGTCCCCAGTTCGATTCTGGGTCTCGCCACCAACTAAAAAGAATCATGCGGGAGTAGCTCAGCGGTAGAGCATCGCCTTGCCAAGGCGAGGGTCGCGGGTTCAAATCCCGTCTTCCGCTCCATTTTCCGAGGCGACATAGCCAAGTGGCAAGGCAGAGGACTGCAAATCCTCCATCCCCGGTTCGAATCCGGGTGTCGCCTCCATTTTTATATTTTAATGCTTTTTGCTGCCGGAGTGGCGGAACAGGCAGACGCAAGGGACTTAAAATCCCTCGGGCATACAGATGCCCGTACCAGTTCGATTCTGGTCTCCGGCACCAGCTTATAAACCCCGATATCCTCGGGGTTTAGTTTTGTTCGGTATTGCATTTGGATGTTCTTGAGAGAATGCAAATTTCCACGTAATCCCTTGGAGTCCCCGAGCTTTTTTGGGAAAAGTCGCTTCTCTGATCGGGTCCCTGGGCATTTTTATCATTAGCATTGTCGTGAACCACGCCGCCGGGGGTAAAGCCAATCTCGTGATGCACTTGAAGACTGACCACAGGGATCGGGTAGTTGAAGAATTAGAAAAAAAGGGACATCAAGTCATCGGCCAGGGCGATTAGCTGCAGAATAAACCATGGCAGAATACTCCAAATTAACCAGGCAAAATAGCGCCCTGGTGCCATGCGGATAAGGGCCGCTGTGGTAAAATAGTCTTAACACCAGGTGAAAAAGGGGGTAGCTGCCATGTCTGAGCAATTGATTCTTCTACAAGGCCACCAGGCCATAACTGGACAGTTGATGCTCCTGGCCGGAGCCGGCTTTTTCCTGGTTTTGGGCGCAGTGATGCTGCTCCTTCTTTCCAGCGACCGGACCCGGGCCCGGGGCTATGAGTTTAGCAGTCGCCGCAAGCTGGGCCATGAATTTCTTACTAACAAAAAGCCGATCCGCGGCTTCTGGAAACGGATGACCGGGCGGGGGAGGATAAAATCGGAAGGAATATTGTAAACTGCCCTACCGGGCATTAACTCACGGTTCTTCTGGCCTTTGTCAAAGGGAAAGCTTTTTACCTATTGCTTTTTCCCTCTTTCTTTGTTACAATAATCCTACTAATGAAGGGTCCTTAGCTCAGTGGGAGAGCGCTTCCTTGACGCGGAAGAGGCCGTGTGTTCGATCCACACAGGACCCACCATTGTCAGACTTACCCTGTGTTATGCAGGGTTTTTTTTATGGGGGCCGCCCGGGCCTATCCCTTGACAGGGTAGGAGGGAAGAATTATGATACAGAAAGAAGGGAGGTCGCAACCATGACGGAAATGACAGGCACGGATCAATCAGACCAAAAACTGGTTAATGCTCATATCTTCGGCTTTGGAACAAAGCAGGTCCGCCGGGGGACAACTATTCATGAGCTTTTGGGAGAGGTTAGCAAGAAACTTCAAAAGGAAGCCCTGGCAGCCAGAATTAATGGGAAAAAAGTAGATTTGACACATCCGGTTGACTAAGATGTATCCCTTGACGTGATTACCTTTGATGACAGCGAAGGGCCGGATGTTTATCGCCACACGGCCAGCCATGTGATGGCTCAAGCGGTGAAAAGGCTCTATGATGCCCGCCTGGGGATCGGTCCTTCCATTAAAGACGGATTTTATTATGATTTCCAGTTTGAGCAGCCCCTTACGCTGGAGGAACTGGAAAAAATCGAAAAGCAAATGAAAGAGATCGTGGAGGAAAATTTGCCCATCCAGCGAATCGAAATGACCCGGGACGAAGCGCTGGAATACTGCCGGCAGCACAATGAAGACTTTAAGTATGAACTGATTTCGGAACTGGATGAAAACGAGCAGATCAGTTTCTACCGACAGGGTGAATTTATGGACTTATGCACAGGCCCTCACCTTGCTTCGACAGGGCAGTTGAAAGCGTTTAAATTGCTCAGCCTGGCCGGGGCGTACTGGCGTGGAGATGAAAACAAGCCCATGCTGCAGCGTATCTACGGCACCGCTTTCCCGAAGAAAAAGATGCTTGAAGAATACCTGCAGCGCATGGAAGAAGCGCGCAAGCGCGACCACCGGAAAATCGGCCGCGAGTTGGATTTGTTTAGCTTCCATGATGAGGGGCCGGGATTTCCCTTTTATCACCCCAAGGGGATGGTGATTCGACGTGAACTGGAAAATTTTTGGCGGGATGAGCATCGCAAGGCGGGGTACCACGAGGTGGAAACACCCATCGTGCTAAACCGGAGCCTCTGGGAGCAATCGGGGCACTGGGATCATTACCAGGAGAACATGTATTTCACTCGCATTGACGAGCAGGACTTTGCAATCAAACCCATGAACTGCCCGGGCTCGATGTTGGTCTACAAAATGGGTATGCACAGTTATCGGGATTTTCCGCTGCGCGTGGCCGAAATGGGGTTGGTGCATCGACATGAAAAATCAGGGACGCTCCACGGCTTGATGCGCGTCCGCAGTTTTACCCAGGATGATGCCCATATCTTCATGCTTCCCGAGCAGATTGAAGACGAAGTGGAAAAGGTGATCGACCTGGTGGATCACTTTTACCAGGTATTCGGGTTCAAGTACCATGTTGAGCTCAGCACCCGTCCGGAAAAATCCATGGGCAGCGAGGCAATGTGGGAGAAAGCGACCCGTGCCCTGGAAACCGTCTTAATAAAGAAGGAAATTACCTTTACCGTGAACGAGGGCGACGGGGCTTTTTATGGGCCGAAAATAGATTTTCACCTGGAAGATTGCCTGGGTCGCACCTGGCAGTGCGGGACGATCCAGTTGGACTTCCAGATGCCCGAAAAGTTTGACCTGACGTATATCGGCCCCGATGGCCAGAAGCATCGCCCGGCCATGATCCACCGCGTGGTTTACGGGGCGATGGAGCGATTTTTTGCCCTGCTGATTGAACACTATGCCGGGGCTTTTCCGATCTGGCTGGCTCCCGTGCAGGTAGTAATCGTTCCCATTACCGAAAGACACCAGGAGTACGCCCGCGCCGTTTTCCAGCGGCTTTGGGAAGAAGGGATCAGGGTTGAACTGGACGACCGAAATGAAAAAGTCGGTTTCAAAATCAGGGAGGCCCAGGTGAAAAAAGTGCCTTATATGCTGGTTACAGGGGACAAAGAAGAGGAAACGAATACCGTGGCCGTGCGTCACCGCCAGGAAGGCGACCTGGGCCTCAGTGCGCTGGAGTCCTTCTTGCACGACCTGAAAGAAAAAATACAGGTAAAAGCAAATTAACCCCAAAGGCCCGGCGCTTTTGATTGACGGGCGGGAGGCAATGTGGTATATTTCTAGAGAGACAACAAGTAGAAGCCCCAGCTTCTCACCTTGAAACGCGATGAGCGCTGTTCCCAGGGTAGAAAAAGGTTAGTAGACTTAGCAGGGGCCGTGATCCTGCTTTTTTTATTTACAAATTCAGGAGGTGGATTTAAGATTAGCAAGGAATTGTTGGTTAACAACAAAATCAGGGCCAAGGATGTCAGGGTTGTTGGCACAGAGGGTGAGCAGCTGGGAATCATGCAGCTGGAAGATGCGTTGAAGCTGGCCAGGGAAAAGAACCTGGACCTGGTAAATGTTGCCCCTCAAGCCAAACCCCCGGTTTGCCGCATCATGGACTTTGGCAAGTACAAGTACGAACAAAGCAAGCGGGAAAAGGAAGCTCGAAAGAAACAGCGCTCCATTACCGTGAAAGAAATTAAGATGCGTCCCAATATCGAAGAACATGATCTCCAGGTAAAGGTGCGTAACGGCTTGCGTTTTCTCAGTGCCGGGGATAAAGTAAAAGTCTCTGTGATCTTTCGAGGACGGCAAATTACTCACCCTGAACTTGGCAAAAAGCTCTGTCTTCAAATGGCGGAAGAACTCAGCGAGGTGAGTGTCGTGGAAAGGCCTCCCAAGCTTGAAGGCAGAAATATGATCATGATTTTGGCCCCGAAGTAGTCCTGCAGGACGAAGCAGACCAGGAATAAGGAGGAACGACCATGCCCAAAATGAAGACCCATCGCGGCGCGGCAAAACGCTTTAAAAAGACGAAGACGGGGAAAATTAAGCGCTTCCACGCCTATCACAGCCATCTACTGGAAAAAAAATCCCCCAAGAGAAAGCGTAAATTACGCGGTTCTACGCTGGTGCATAAACATGACATGAAAAGAGTAGCCCAGCTGCTCCCCTATAAATGATTATTCGTGAAGAGGTGATTTAACGATGCCAAGAGTTAAAAACAGTGTTAGTACAAGAAGACGAAGAAAGAAAATTCTTAAACTTGCCAAGGGCTACTTTGGTATCAAGAGTAAATCCTTTAAGGTGGCCAATCAGCAGGTGATGAAATCTTTATCCTATGCCTACCGGGATCGGAAGGTGAGGAAAAGAGATTTTCGCAAGCTCTGGATCGCCCGAATTAATGCAGCAGCCCGGGATAACGGCGTATCTTACAGCCAATTTATGGGCGGCTTAAAAAAAGCCGGCGTGGAAATCAATCGCAAAATGCTGGCTGATCTGGCCATCAACGATCCGGGCGCTTTCAGCAGGCTGGTCGAAGTAGCAAGGCAGCAGTAGCATGGGCAAGTAAAGAGAGACCTGCACAAGGTCTTTTTTTACGTTCGCGCTGCAGAGGCCTTGTATCCATCCTTGGAAAAGAAAGTGGGCTGTATGCATGACGGGCGCCGCGGCCTTTAAAAACCAGGCGATCAAGCTCTACCGGCTGTTGGGTCGTCGCAAGTACCGGCTTAAACACGGGCTTATCGTGCTGGAAGGATATCACCTGGTTAACGAAGCATATCGGGCAGGCATAAAGATAAAAACGGTCCTTTATACCGACGACTTTCTTAAGCTTGCCAGGAACAGGCTTTTACTTGAACAGCTCGAAAAAGCCAACCGGATTCCTGTCGAAGGCCAGGTTTTTCAAGCCTTGTCCCAAACGGAGAACCCACAGGGTCTAGGGGCCATTGCCGTCGCCCCGGAACTCCAGCAAAATATCCGACTTGAACAGGAATCTTTTTGTCTTGTTTTGGATGCCATCCAGGATCCCGGAAACCTCGGGACCATTATTCGCACGGCCGCCGCAGCCAACGTAGACGGCTTGGTTCTATTGCCAGGGACGGTCGATCCCTTTAACCCGAAAGCCCTGCGAGCCAGCATGGGAGGCGTTTTCTACCTGCCCCTGGTTCACGATCAAGATTACAGCGCCTGGAAGGAGATCCGCCGGGCGCACCGCTTGCAGGTGGTTGCTGCAGATCCGGAAGGCGCCTGCTTGTTTTCCCAGGTGAACTTTCAAATCCCCACGGCCTTGATCATCGGAAATGAGAATAAAGGGATCAGCCGTCCTTTGCTGGAATCTGTCGATATTTTCGCGAAAATTCCCTTACAAGGGAAAATTGCCTCGCTAAACGCTGCCGTTGCCGCTGCTGTATTTATCTTTGAAAAAGTACGGCAGGGGAGTTTCTGAGAAGCAATTGATCACAAAACACTCACCCGTTCGTACATTGTCTTTTAAGCAGGCTTGTGCTATAATCTACCTGGATCCAAGAAAAATTGATGAAAGGGGTCATACCATGCTGACCGCCGAATTTTTCTGGAGACTTTTTGAGAGTACCGGTTCCGTTACCGCTTACCTGATTTATAAACATCTGTTATCTCAATAATACGTTAGAGGCTGTGAAAGGGCAAAGTAAGCCGATAACCTGTCTGGTATGAGAACAGAGAGGAAAGCCACAGGCTGCGAGCTTTCCCCGGGAGTTGGCTGAATTTCACCCTGGAGCTATCGACTGAAAGTAAGCGATGCTTAGCGAGTAGGTCGTTTCGGCTATCCCGTTATCGAATTCATGAGGAGAGCCCGGTTCCCGGGCTAACTCGGGTGGTACCGCGGAAAAACTTTCGTCCCGTTTCGGTTCGAAAGTTTTTACTTTTTTGTTCATTTTCACGGAGGAGGCGAAATCATGCTGGATGAGATTGCAAGGGTTCAAGAAGACCTGGAAGCAGAGATCGCAGGGGCTCATACCCAGGAAAGCCTTGAACAAATACGGATTAAATTCCTGGGTAAAAAGGGGCGTTTGACCACCTTAATGCGCTCCCTGGGAGGAGTTCCTGCCGAAGAAAGGCCGCAGGTGGGTCAAAAGCTAAACAAGCTAAAAAAGAGGGCGGAGCAGCTGCTGGCAGAAAAGCAGGAAGCCATCAAAAGCAGTGCGATTGCAGCGCGCTGGGATGCTGAGCGGATCGACGTTACCCTCCCGGGTTTTCCTTTCGCCATGGGCCGCCGCCACCCTCTGCAGGTTGTACTCCTGGAAATAGAGGAAATTTTTTCGAGCATGGGGTTTAAAATTGCTGAAGGTCCGGATATTGAATACGACTATTACAATTTTGAGGCCTTAAATATCCCCCGGGAACACCCGGCCAGGGATATGCAGGACTCTTATTATATCAGCAGCGATATTCTGCTGCGGACGCATACTTCACCGGTACAGATCCGCACCATGGAAGCCATGCAGGGAGAACTGCCCGTGCGAATTATTGCCCCGGGGAAAGTGTACCGCAGGGACGATGACGTGACGCATTCACCGATGTTCCACCAGGTAGAAGGCCTTGCCGTGGACAAGCATATCTCCATGGCCGACCTGAAGGGCACCCTGCTGCTCTTTGTCCGGGAAATGTTTGGCGGGGACCGTGAAATCAGGCTGCGTCCCAGCTTCTTCCCTTTTACGGAGCCCAGCGCAGAAGTGGATATTTCATGCATCATCTGTGATGGCCGGGGCTGCCGGGTTTGCAGCGAAACCGGCTGGTTGGAGATTCTGGGATCGGGGATGGTGCACCCCAGGGTCCTGGAAATGTCGGGATACGACCCGAAAGAGGTGACCGGGTATGCCTTTGGCATGGGGGTTGAACGCATCGCCATGCTCAAGTATGGCATTGATGATATCCGGTTGTTTTATCATAATGATCTGCGTATGCTGGAGCAGTATTAAACGGGCGACTACGCTGAAGAAAGGATGGGTTAATCGATGAAAGTGCCCTACCAGTGGTTAAAGGAATACATTTCTATCTCGCAGACCCCGGAAGAGCTGGCGGACTGTCTAACCATGTCCGGCGTTGAGGTCGGAGCCATAGCCTGTTTCGCGCCTGTTGACGAAACCATTCTTGTTGGACAGGTAAAAGAGCTGTCGCCGCATCCTACGGCGGAAAACCTGCAGCTGGTGCAGGTGGACTGCGGATTTCAAAGGAAACAGGTCGTCTGTGGAGCCTGGAATATCCGCGAGGGGGATCACGTGGCCGTGGCCCTACCGGGTTCCCGGCTGCCTGGCGGACAAATCATGGAAGAAATAACGATCAAGGGCGTTATATCCCAGGGCATGATCCTTTCTGCTGCAGAGCTTGAGCTGGATCTGGCCCAGGACAACCCCGGCGTTTTAATCATCCAGGATAAATGCCAGGCCGGGGATCGGTTAAGCGATATTTTGTTCCTCGATCAGCCGGTCCTGGAGCTGGAATTGACGCCAAATCGCGCCGACTGCCTGGGATTATTCGGCGTGGCCCGGGAGGTGGCCGCGATAAAAGGCGGCAATATAATGCGTCCCGCGTTAAACTTGATGGAGGGTGGCACAGCCATCGCGGCCTCGATAGAAATTGAAGAGCCGTCACTCTGCCACCGTTATACAGCCCGGGAAATAAAAAATGTCCAGGTGGGCCCTTCGCCACTGAATGTTCAATTAAAACTCCTTGCCGCTGGAATTCGACCCATTAACAATATTGTTGATGCCACCAATTATGTGATGTGGGAGACGGGTCAACCCATGCACGCTTTTGACATGGAAAAAATTAAAGGCGGGGTCGTGAAGGTGAGGCGGGCGCAAGAAGGTGAAAGGCTGACTACCCTCGACGGAATAGAAAGGCAGTTGGATCCGGAGGTGCTTGTCATTGCTGATTCTTCAGAAAGCATCGGATTGGCCGGGGTCATGGGGGGAGAAAACACAGAGATCACGGCTGATACGAAACACATCCTGCTGGAAGCGGCCAGCTTTGATCCGGTTAATGTGCGGAAAACGGCCCGTAAGTTCAACTTGCCTTCGGATGCTTCCCAGCGGTTCGAAAAAGGAATCGACCGGGAAGGGATCATTTACGCTCAAGACCGGGCCGTTCAGCTCATGCAGCTCACAGCGGGCGGGAATGTTTCCCGGGGCATGATTGATCTCTACCCGGATCCCTGGGTTCCCGTGGAGATCGGATTTCACGCTGGTGAAGTAGAAAAACAACTGGGTTACGCGGTGAGTGAAGGTGAAATAAAACGTATCCTGGAAAAACTCGGCCTCAGGGTGTTAAATGGTCAAGCGGAGCCGGGAATAGAAGGTCAAACCCGGGGAAAAATAAATTTCCAGGTGCCTTCTTTTCGACAGGATATTACCCTGGAAGTGGACCTGGTGGAAGAGATCGCCCGGCTGAAAGGGTATGACACGATCCCAACGACACTTCCCCAGGGGGTCATTACAGTCGGAAGGCCTTCCTGGCAAAAACGGGTTCTTTCCAGGATGACAGAGACCCTGGTTTCCTGCGGCTTACAAGAAATTATCACCTTCTCTTTCATGAATCCCCGCATGTTCGATGCAATCCATTTGGAGGCGGGCGACTACCGCAGAAATGCTGTCAGCTTGAAGAATCCGCTGACCGAAGACCAGGAAGTCATGCGAACGACATTGCTGCCCAACATGTTGAAAACGCTGCAGTATAATTTCAACCGTCAGGCACATAATCAGTTTCTTTTTGAACAAGGGGCCGTATTCTTCCCGGCTCCCGCAAAGGGTGACCTCCCCCGGGAAATCGAAATGCTCTCTGTGGCCGTGACCGGCAACACCGGGCCGGATCACTGGCAAAAGAATGCCCGGCCGGTTGATTTTTATTATCTTAAAGGCATACTGGAGATGTTTCTGCGCCGGATCGGTATAACGGTATGCAGCTGGGAACCAGCGCAAGTGCCCTTTCTCCATCCAACCCGGGGCGCGCGGCTGCTCGTCGCGGGGGAAGAGCTGGGTCTGCTGGGAGCGTTGCATCCACGGTTGCAGGATAGCTTCGAATTTAGACAGGAAGTTTACGTGGCCGAAGTATTCCTCGAGCCGCTCTACGGGCATGCCGCGTTGTCCTTGCCATTCAAAGCGCTTCCTCGCTATCCGGCGGTATTGCGGGATGCGGCTTACATCGTTCCCGGCTCTGTTTGTTCCGAGGAGATCATCACGACCATCGAGGAGCAGGCGGGTGAATGGCTTGAAAAGACTGTTTTATTCGATGTATACCAGGGACAGCAAATCCCAGAAGGTCAGATCAGCCTCGCCTTTGCTTATACGTTTCGTCACCCGGAAAAGACCCTGCAGGACCATGAGGTTGATCAGGTCATGGCAGACCTGGAAGCTGTACTGCAGCGGAAGCACGGCGCTGTATTAAGAAGACAATAACAGGTTCGGGAAGGAATTTATACCCTGATCAGCGAATACAGTAAAGGACAAATCAGGAAGTTGCCGGTGGGTGAGCAAAAATGCCGAAGGACGATCAACAAAAAAAGCGGATTATCCTCAAGATCATGGGGGAAGAGTACGTTTTGCGGAGTTCAACGCCTCCGGAGCACATGCTGGAAGTTGGGGAACATGTAAACCAAATGATGGAGGAACTTGCTGAAAAACACCCTACCATGAGCCTGCAGAAGATCGCTGTTCTGGCTTCGTTGAACCTGGCCAGCGACCTCCTGGAGCACGAAAGGGAAAAAAAGTCCAACCGGAAAAAGAGCAAGAAGGCACAAAACAAAACAGGTGAGTAGTTTGATGAATTGGTTAGATTATGTGCTTATGTTTCTGTTTATTTTCAGTCTGTATAAAGGGATCAGGCAGGGTTTGGTGCAGCAGGTCATCGGCCTTGCCATCTTTTTTGTTGCATTATACTTCTCCCTTTCAGCAACTGAAACCGTCATTGGCTTCCTGGATTCATCCTTCCAGCTGCAGGAAATCTTCATAAACTTGGAAGAAAATGGAGATACGCCTGTCTGGCTTGTCCAGGTTCTCTTAAATATCATTGCTTTTCTGATGGCATTTCTGGTGATTTCCTTTCTCCTTTCATTTTTGACAGGCAGGTTAAAGTTAGTCAATAAGATCCCCCTGGTTGGTCCGGTTAACGCCCTCTCAGGGGCCTTTTTGGGGGCAATAAAAGGAATTGTGATCGTCTTCGTGGCCCTGGGCTTAATCTCGCTGTTTGAAACGGATTTCTGGGTCCATGCCCTTGAATCGTCGGCAATATTCGCCTTATCGAGTCATTACATGGCTTTTTTGTTCCAGTTGATTGTCGGCTGGATTGTGGAGAGCCTGGGACTGCTTCCTTAAATCTGCTGGCATCCCAATCTACTGCCTGGAAAGAGAGAAATAGAGACGTGCAAGACAGGATCGTAAGTCGAGATTTTTATGAAGCGGATGTGCTATCTGTGGCAAAAGGACTCCTGGGGAGGCTGCTGGTGCACTGTTCAGAGGGAGGTAGGACATCGGGAATGATCGTGGAAACGGAAGCTTATTCCGCCGAGGGTGACCCTTCCTGTCATGCCTGGCGGGGAAAAACAAACAGGAACGCGGTGATGTTTGGTCCCCCGGGGAGGGCTTATGTATATTTTATCTATGGGAACCATTATTGCTTTAATGTGGTGACAAACAGGGTAGGACGGGCTGAAGCGGTCTTGATTCGCGCGCTTGAGCCTGTGGAGGGCATGGAGACCATGCACAAGAGAAGGGGCAAGCATCATCAAATTAATAACCTGACCAGCGGCCCGGGAAAACTGTGCGCTGCCCTGGGAATTGGCAGATCGGAAAACGGTTTGTCGATTCTTGAACCTCCCTTGTTTATTGCTGCATATCGAGAGATTGAAACGGCTGCAATCGGTATTTCTGGGAGAATTGGCATTTCCAGGGGGAAGGAGAAGCCCTGGCGATTTTTTTTGCGGGATAATCCCTTCGTTTCCCGCATGAGGTGATGATGGCATGCAGAAAATTGCCCAACAACTGGAATTTGAAAAAATCATAGAGCGCCTGTGTAAATATCCAACAACACCCCTGGGTTTAGAAGAAGCAAAGCGCCTGGAACCCTTGCATGATCCGCAGAGGATCGCTGAGCTCCAGGCGGAAACAACAGAAGGGCTCAAAGCGCTGCAGCGGGGTAAACTTACGATTAACGCCTGCCAAGACATCCTGCAGTACGCAAAAAGGGCTCGCAAAGGCAGCCTGCTGACTGCTGCTGAATTGCGAGAGGTGGGGGGCTTCTTAAAAACGATCCATCAGTTGAAGCCCGCCTTTCTCAAAGAGGAGGGGGTGGAGGAGATCTACCCACGACTGTGGAGAAAAGTAAGCGCGCTGACAGTGCTCCCGCAGGTAGTTGCAGCCATTGACCAGGCGATATCCACCCACGGTGAAGTTAAGGACCAGGCCACCCCTCTCCTGTCTTCCTTGAAAAAGCAGGAAAGAGCTTTACAAGAAAAAATCAGGAAAACCCTTGATTCATATGTCCAGTCCCCCGGTTACGGCAAATATTTGCAAGACCGGATCATCACCGTTCGACAGAACCGCTATGTTTTACCGCTGAAGCAGGAGTTCCGGCATCATATCCCGGGTATTGTACATGACCAGTCATCCAGCGGCATGACGCTTTTCGTTGAGCCTTTTCCCGTGCTGGAGCTGAATAATAAGCTGCGGGAAGTGGGCGGAAAAATTGAAGAAGAAATCGAGCGCATTTTGCGGAAACTGACCTTCTTCATCAGTGCCCACGATGAGGCCCTAGAAAATAATTATTACGGTTATGCGGAGCTGGATTTTATCATGGCGCGGGGATATTTAAGCCAATCTTACAAGGGAATGGAACCAACCATGGATCCCGCAGGGAACCTGGAAATATCCCAGGGACGCCACCCCTTGATCCCGGAAAATGAAGTTGTTCCCATCGACGTGCGTATTGGGAAAGATTTTAAAACCCTCGTAATAACCGGGCCCAATACCGGGGGCAAGACGGTTACCTTGAAGACGATCGGGCTGTTTGCCCTCATGTTTCAAAGTGGCCTGCATCTTCCTGCAGAAGCTGGCACCAGCATGGGCGTTTATCAAGCCGTCTGGGCTGATATCGGTGATGAGCAGGATATCGAGCAGTCCCTCAGCACTTTCTCCGGGCACATGTCAAATATTATCCCCATTATTCACGGGTTGGAAAAACAGCGGGGTCCCCTCTTGATTTTACTCGATGAATTAGGAGCGGGGACAGATCCGCAGGAAGGCTCGGCCCTGGCCATGGCTATCCTGGACTACCTGCACCTATTCGATACAAGAACCATTGCAACTACCCATATTAATGATTTGAAAGTATTTGCGCACATGAGGGCCGGCATGGAAAATGCGTCGATGGAATTCGATCCTCATTCCCTGGCGCCCACATTCCGCCTCTTAATTGGTATTCCCGGCCAGAGCAACGCCCTGATCATAGCCAGGCAGCTGGGTCTTTCAGAAGGCCTCGTGGAGAGTGCCCGTTCATTTATGAAAAAGGAGTTCCTGGACCTGGAGCAAGCGGTCAGCGGGCTGGTGGAAGAGAGAAAAAAAATGTCTGTGAATGCACAGACCCTTGAAGACAAGAAAAGGTTGCTGGAAAAACGCTTGGAAGATAGCGCAAAGGAATGGGCAGAGCTTAAATCAAAAAGAAAAGAATACCTGAACCAGGCGAGGCAGGAAGCCAAGGCCATCTTGCGAGAAGCACAGGTGAAAGCTTCAGAAGCGCTGCGCAGCATACAGCTTGCAGAAAAAGAAAAAGAGAAGAAAAAACATTCTTCCATGATCGAAGATTCCAGGAGACAGCTGAAAGCCCTTCATGACCAGCTGGATGTGTCCTTGCAAAGAGAGGACCGGGAAACCGCGGAATATGATCCGGTGAATTTTGATGAACTCGAAAAAGGGAGCCCTGTATTCATTAAGAGCTTGCGCACCCGGGGAGAGGTTACACGCCTCGCTTCCGCAGAAGATATCCAGGTACAGGTCGGTGTCTTAAAGATTAACACGACCCTTGAAGACCTGGGAATGGAAAAAACGGCCGGCACAAAGCATGCAAACGAAAAAGACCCTGGGCCCGGGAAGACTTCAGAAAAAAGCGGTGCAGGAGCTTTACTCTGGCAAAAAAGCGCCAGCACGAAACCGCATATTGACCTGAGGGGATTAACGCTGGAAGAGGCGCTCTCCCGGTTGGAAAAACATTTAGATGATTCCTTATTGGCGGGTTTGGATGCTGTCGTGATCATTCACGGCAAAGGGACAGGGCGGCTGCGTCAGGGGGTCCATCAGTACCTCGAAAGCTGGGACCGGGGCGGTCACTACCGCCTGGGTGAAGAGGACGAAGGGGGCAGCGGGGTTACGGTTGTTATATTGCACCCGGATGCGCAAAAGCGATAACAGCCAGCCATATAACATGAAATAGATCTGCTGGCTTCCACTGCCCCGGGTTTGATCGGAGATTTGCTGGAAGTGGAAGCGTCAGGATTGTCCTGACGCTTCATCGTCGTCTTCATCATCGTCTTCATCATCGTCTTCTCCGGGGGATGGTTGCTCCTCCTCGGATCCACTGTCGCCTGGAGGTTGACGGTCTTCTCCCCTGGAACGATCCTCTTCGGTTCTTGCAGGGATCTGCAAGCTTAATACAGCCGGTTCAGAGCGGACCCCCTGGGTGTTGATCGCGACCAGGTGATAGGTATAAACCGTGTTCACTTCCAGGTCATCGTCCAAGAACTGGTTGCTTGAACCGGGCAGCGTGGCCAGCTGAGCGAAATCCTCTTCTCCGTCCGCTCTCCTGTAGACCCGGTACTCGGCAATATCCAGGTCCCTGTTCCACCAGAGGTGAGCGCGTGGAGGGTTATGGAGAAGGTATGCCGTGAAATCTGAAGGCCGTGGGGCAGGTTGGGTGTGAATATCACACGGCTCAGTGGGAGGCCTTAATCCAGCATCCTCGGGCCCACGACCGGCGCCACCTCGCCAGCGTTCATCGGTTACTTCAAATTTGGGTCGATTCAGGAAGACCCGGGTTTCGATTTCTTGTTCCGGGCAGTAATCCCCGGGAAGGAGACCGCTGACAGCGCAGACTTCCATTTCAATATGCACCTCACAGGTATCCTGGGGCAGCAGATTCGTGGGGAACAACTCACTAACGATGGCCTCATCAGGACAGTGTTCACCGGGCCTCAGGCCAGACTTACTGCAGATACTGACGGGACCGCTGATCCCAGGAGGTCGTTCAAAATCGAGGGCAGGCTTATCCTTCATGAGCCGGGTGATGATTTCATTCATGAATACGATTGTAGAACCGCTGCCGCCTTGTATTCGCCCTAGAGTCTGGATATCGTGCCCCATCCAGAAGGATACGACCAAATCAGGCGTATAGGCCACCAGGTAGGCATCACGGTTGTCGCTGGTGGTCCCGGTTTTTGCCGCGATGGGTCGGCCGACGCTCAACCTGGCCGCCGTGCCGCTTTGCACGACGTCCTTGAGGATGTCTGTTATCAGGTATGCGGTCTGCGGGGACAACACATCATCGGGATCGCGGTGATACTCGTAAAGTGCCTGGCCCGACGGGTCTTCAATCCGCTTCACGGTGTGGAGTTTTGTTTTAATTCCCTGGTTGGCCAGCACGCCAAATGCTTGCGCCATATCAAAGGCTGTGATCCCGTGGGTCATCCCCCCGATGGCCGTTGCCAGGTGATAGTCATCGGGATGCAGTGTCGAGATCCCCAGCCGCTCAGCGTACTGGAGGCCAACCTGGGGGGTAATTTCGTCAAAGGCCCTGACAGCGGGGACATTCAAAGAACGAACCAGGGCCTCCCGCACGGTCACCAGGCCGCGAAAACGCCTGTCGAAGTTTTCGGGTCCCCAGCTGCCCCGGGCAAAGGGTGCATCATCGATTGCAGTGCCCGGCGTCATGAGACCTTCTTCAAAGGCCGGCGCGTAAGAGAAAATGGGTTTTGTTGCTGAGCCGGGTTGCCGGCGGCTTAGATACCGCAAATCCTGGTTGTATTCACTGTATTCCCTGCCGCCTACCATGGCGAAAACCTCTCCCGTGACCGGGTTGGCAACGACAGCGGCCGACTGGGGTTGGGGGACGCCATCCTCTTGCATCACTTCTTCAGGGTAGCTGGAGTAATTATGATCCGCCAGCAGGTTTTTTAACTTTGTCATGTCGACCCGGATCGTTTGCTGCGGGTAAAGACTCTCATCGTTTAGGATATCTTCGGTGATTTGCTGCGCTTCGGTATCCAGGGTTGTGTAAACCCGCAAGCCGGCATTATAGATGACCTCGTAGGCCTCTTCGCGGCTTTCATATTCCGGCATATTCGTCAAGATCCTGATCAGTTCATGGTGCAGGACATAATCCACAAAGTAAGGATAGGGGTACTCCCGGGATGGGGGTTCGGCAAAAGTGAGCTCGGTGTTTCTGGCCTGCTGAAATTGGGCGCTGCTGATGAAGTCCAATTCCTGCATCTTGCTTAAAACCAGGCCCTGCCTTTGCCGGGCGATTTCCGGGTTCTTGTAGGGGGAGTAATAGTTAGGCGAGCGGGGGATGCCGGCCAGCATGGCCGCCTCGGCCACGGTCAAGTCTTCCATGCTTTTGTTAAAGTAAACGTTGGCGGCCGCTTCGATCCCGTACGCCCCGTGGGCAAAGTAGATCTGGTTTAGGTAGATTTCCAGGATCTCGCTCTTGGAATACTGCCTCTCCATTTTTAAAGAAAGCCAGGCCTCCTGGATCTTCCTGCGAAAAGTTTTTTCGGGGGTGAGGAAGGCGTTTTTGATCAGCTGCTGTGTGATCGTGCTGCCGCCCTGCTCCGTCCAGTCCCCTTGCCTCAAGTTGATCACAAAAGCCCGTGCTATGGCCGTAGGGTCGACGCCGTAATGATCGTAAAACCGCTCGTCCTCGATGGCGATGAAGGCATGGATCACATGCTCGGGAATTCTCTCCAGGGACACTTCGACGCGGTTTTGCTCATCGTATAAACCTGCCAGTTCCACCCCGTTCCGATCGAAAACATAAGAGGTTACCGACGGACGCAGGTCCCCTGGATTAAACTCAGGCGTATCTTTTACGTAAGAATAAACAATGCTCAATGCCCCGGCTCCCACGACGATCACGGAAAAGACCAGGAGCATCAAGGCAATTTTTAGCGCTTTGATCACCGGCTTGCTGACATTCTTTTTTCTGGTTGTTTTGTTGGATTTATGATTTGCCGCCGTCTTACTGCCGGTCGGCTTATTCACCCGCTGATCCATATTTGCAGCAGCATTATTTCGATAAATTCGTGTAGCGCTGGAAGCCTTTTTCGCTTGCTTTTTTGGAGAGTTGTTCTTAGATTTTCCTGTCATGCGATTCCCCCCTATAAAAGATATTATAACACAACTGTGATGGCGAAAAAAACCATTTTGCTCGGCCTGTTTGCTTTGATTAACGTTTTTAAAAGCAAATTGTTGCTTTCATACCCTCCATGCTGTATAATTTTCGCGGGAAACGCTATTATTTGACGCGGAGGTAGAACCTTTGAGAGCTGAAGAACAACTTGAAATCATAAAACGAAACACGGAAGAAATTATTTCGGAGGAAGAACTGCTCCATAAATTGAGAAGAAGCATTGAACAGAATAAACCGCTGCGCTGTAAGCTGGGATTTGACCCTTCAGCGCCCGACCTGCACCTGGGCCACGCCGTGGTGCTGCACAAAATCCGTGACTTTCAGAAACTCGGCCACCATGTGACGATTATACTGGGTGATTTTACCGGCCGTATCGGGGAT
>PWRN01000089.1 GCA_003556225.1 Syntrophomonadaceae bacterium | reverse complement strand
ACATATAATCAGCCCGCACCAATCAACGGTGCGGGCTGTTCGCGAACTACCCTTCCAAGGCACTCAAACAAGCAACACTTTCTACTATCTCTACATTACAGCAATCCTTCTTCTTCCAGCCATTCGCGGGCCACTTCATCGGGCTCATAGCCGTCGATGTCTACCGCTGCGTTCATGCTGCTCATGGTTTCAGCGTCCAACCGGGGCGATACCTCGTTCAAAATATCCGCAATTTGCGGGTACTGTTCCAGGACTTCCTGGCGAACGTTGGGCGAGCAGTTGTACACCGGGTGGAACTGCTTGTCATCAACCAGGTTAACCAGGTTAAATCCAGCGATCCGTCCATCGGTGGCAAAGCCCATGGCCAGCGGCACATCTCCATCTCTCAAGGCACCGTAGGTGATGCCCAGGTCCATGATGGCCACATCGTCAAACTCAAAGCCGTAAAGTTCCGTCAGCCCGGGGTAGCCGTCATCTCGCACGGAGTACTCGTGGTCTGTAGCAAAGACCCAGTCTCCCAGGGGCCTCTCGCCGGCATTGATCATCTCCGCCAGGTCGCTGATGGTTTCAATTCCCAGGTCCTCGGCATCTTCCTGGCGCATCATGATGGTGTAGGTGTTGTCAAAGGGTGTGTAGTCCAGCCAGACAATGCCGTTTTCCAGGTCCGCTTCGCTCACCCTGTCATAACATTCCTGGGGATCGGTGATGGCTTCATCATGGCCCAGGTGGGTAATCCAGGCCGTACCCGTGTATTCCCAGTAGAGGTCAATCTCTCCCGCTTCCAGTGCTTCTCGCACCACGACAGTTCCGCCGAGGCCGGTGTTGTCTTCCACTTCAAACCCGGCATCCTCCAGCAGCATAATGGCAATCTGCCCCAAAATAAGCTGCTCCGTAAATTCCTTGGAACCGACCGATACCCTTCCCGGTTCATCGTTGCCCACGTCATAGGGATCCGGGTCCGGGTCGGGCGCGCATCCCGCCATGCTCACGGCGAACATCACGGCCAGTACAACCACGCCTAACTTCATCCACGCTTTCCTGTTTTTCTTCACGTAAATACCCCCTCTCATATTTTCGTACCCTCATCGCACTTCTGTCGGCTTCATCAATTCTGGAAGGGCAGCGACAAAAAACTTTTTCTATTTACAATTGTACTGAACCGCCTCGCTTCCTTCAACAACCATCCGGGTAATCATATCATCTGAAGAGGACGTATTTGATACCATCTGGGCGATATATCTAGATAACGGCGTCTTGTGCTGGTTTTCACGAACAGGCCCCTGGATGCGCTTATGATCCCACCAGTCGCTCTTCAATCTGGCCCAGGATGTGATCCAAGAGAATGGCCAGGATGGCGCTAAGCGCCGCACCGGTGAAGATGATGATGGGTCGACCGACGGAAATGCCGGTGACGATCAAATCGCCCAATCCCCCGGCGCCGATGAAGGTGGCCAAAGTCGCCGTTCCGACATTGATGACCACGGCGGTGCGTACCCCGGCCATGATGACGGGATAGGCCAGGGGGAGCTCGATGCGGCCCAGCACGTGCAGCGGTGTCATCCCCATGCCGTGGGCGGCCTCAATAATGCCCGGCTGGATGCTCATGATCCCCGCGTAGGTGTTGCGTAAAATGGGCAAAATGGAATAAAGCCAGAGGGCAAAGACAGCCGTGTTAAAGCCCCGCCCTAAAAAGGTAAAAAACAGGGCCAGGATGGCCAGGCTGGGAATGGTCTGGCCCACGTTAACGATATTCTCTACCACCCGCCCAATGCTTCGAAACCGGGGACGGGTCAGCATGATACCGATGGGCACGCCGGCGCCGATGGCCAGCAAACAGGAGACCAGCACCATCAAAACGTGCTCGCGGAGGTAGCGAAAGATGGAGGGGTAGGTGAGCATGCGTGCCGCCATGGTGCCGCCGGGGTTGTTCACCACGTAGACGGTCAAGCCGATGGCCAGGCCGAGCAAAATGGCAGGCACCAGGATCCAGCCCTTCCATTTACGACGCAGCTCTTGCATCATCGTCTTTGACCACCTCCAGCAGATCTCCCAGGGTAATGGTTCCCTTGAGTTTATGTCCATCATCAACCACGGCCACATAGCCTTCTCCCAGGTTTAACATCACGGAAAGGGCGTCGTTCAACGTGGCATCGTCCGTGACATAGTTCTCGATTTCCTGGGCCAGGTCACCGGCCACTTTGGCGCCCCGATCTTTCTTAATATCATCCGCCGAAACCAGGCCGATGAGTTTCTGCCTGTCATCGACAACCAAAACGGCTCGCAGTTCACTATCCTCGATTTTTTCCCTGACACTCTCCATGGAATCGCCCTTTTCCAGGAAAGGCACATTGCTTCTCACGGCCTCGTAGGCGCGGATCAGGTGCAGGCGTTTGATAGAACGGTTGCGGCCCACCAGGTTGGCCACAAATTCATCGGCAGGAGAAGATAAGAGCTCGTTGGGATCGCTGTACTGCACCAGCTTGCCTTCCCGCATGGCGGCAATTCTGTCTCCCATCTTGATTGCCTCATCAATGTCATGGGTAACAAAAACGATGGTCTTTTTCAGCTGCTCCTGCAAACGCAAAAATTCGTTCTGTAACCGGGCGCGGGTGATGGGGTCCACGGCGCCGAAGGGCTCGTCCATGAGCATGATGGGCGGATCGGCGGCCATGGCCCGGGCCACGCCTACCCGCTGGCGCTGCCCGCCGCTTAAGCCCGAGGGCTTGCGGTTCCGGTGTAATTTCGGATCCAACCCGACCACGGTTAAGAGCTCATCTACCCGCTGGTTTATCTTGTTCGCAGGCCATTTGAGCTCCCGGGGCACGGTGGCCACGTTTTCCGCAATGTTCAGGTGGGGAAAAAGCCCGATTTCCTGGATTACATACCCGATGCCCAGGCGCAGCTTGATGGGATTGATCTTGGAAATATCCTCTCCATTGACGTAGATCTTGCCTTCTGTTGGTTCGAAAATGCGGTTGATCATCTTCATCGTGGTGGTCTTTCCGCAGCCGGAAGGGCCGACCAGCACACATACTTCTCCTTCGTTGATTTCCATGTTCAGGTTATCCACAGCCGGGATCTCCGATCCCGGAAAAATTTTTGTCACATTCTCCAGTTTGATCATCTTGTTTTACCCTCCTTTCCTTTCAACAGGTTAACGCACCATGAGCCGTTCTTCCACCCATCCCAGGATCAAATCGGCCATAACGGCCATGATGGAAATAAGTATCGCGCCGGCCAGGATCCGGTACGGCTGCGTCCTGGAGATGCCGTGAAAAATCAGTTCGCCCAGCCCCCCGGCCCCGATATAAGAGGCAATGGCAGCGATTCCGATCACCATAACCGTGGCCGTGCGGATGCCGGCCATGATCACGGGCAGCGCCAGGGGGACCTGGATGCGCAGCAGGACATGCCAGGGCGTCATCCCCATGCCATAAGCGGACTCCAGGATGGAGTTGGGTATTTCCCGGATCCCGGTGTAGGTGTTGCGCACAATGGGCAGCAGCGAATAAAGGACGAGGGCAATCATGCCCGTACGAAAACCAATCCCGAAGAAAGGCAGTAAAAACCCCAACATGGCCATACTCGGCACGGTCATCAAGACCTGGCAGATAGTTAACGCGAAGACCGAGGCCGTGTAGCTGTACGTAATGATAATGCCGACAATAATCCCGATGATCACGGCGATTAAGACCGCCAGGAAAACCAGGTAAAAGTGCTCCACCGTGAGGTGCCACAACGATTCCCGCCGGGTAATCATGAATTCGAATACGTTCATCTTCTACCCCCTTTCGTCTTTATTTTAAACCAAACATGTCCGCCTCTTCCGCCAAATCCAGCTGCTTCAACCTCTCCGCCGTAGGGATCCCCTGCTCATCCCAACCGCGCAGTCGGTAATACTGGGCTTTCATCTGCTGCAGGTCCTCGGGCGAGATGACGGAACCGGCGCTGACTCCCCGGGGAAGGGATTCACCCACACGGCCGGGCAGGGAGTCGTCTTCCGCTGTAAACCCTTCCCTCGCATTAAAGAGGCGGCACAGGTTGTAGGCTCGCTCTCCCAGGTGCATGAGCTGCTCGGTGGTGTGCTCTTCCATGCCGGTAATCAGCCGCACCAGTTCCGAGAGAGAGGCCGGGGTAATCGGGCCGGAATCCCAGCAGATAAAACGGCACATGATCAGGCTGTCCTGGAAGGCTCTCAAGTTCTGGGCGATTACTTCATACTCGGGCTTTAACTCCTTGGACATGCGGGAAATCCCTTTAAATTTTTTATCGATCCCGATGGAGGACATCAGGCGGCCGGCTTCGATGGTTTCGTCGTGCATGCCCTGCATGTGGCAGGCACCGCGATTCGAGGTGGCATAGGATAATCCCTGGCCTACTTTGGCCCGGGGCATATGCACGGCAAAAGCCTGGTTTTTCACCTGCATGGCAAAATAATCCGAGCCCTGCCCGGTGCGCTCCGCGGCAATTTTCAACCCTTCTGCCAGCAGGTCACCCAGTCCCCGGCGATAGGAGATATCTTCGATGAGCTGCAGCAGCGCTTTTTCGTTGCCCCAAGTAAGGTCCAGGCCGCCGGTGTCTTCAGGGCCCAGGATCCCTTTTTCATAACATTCCATGGCCCAGGCAATGGCCAGGCCGGTGTTGATGGCGTCCAGACCAAAGTGATTGCACCTTTCATGGGCTTTGGCAACCGCCTGGGTATTGTAGACCCCCACACAGCTGCCCAGTGTGCCGATGGTTTCAAATTCGGGGCCCCCGTAAACGGGGTTCGTCCGGTAAGGTTCGTCCACCACCTGGACCATGCGCTTGCAGGCCACCAAACATCCCGGGCAGGCTTCGCGCCCCACCAGCACCGTATCTGTCATGGTCTCCCCCATCAGGGGGGTAATATCATCGGAGTAACCCTCCCGGAAATTATACGCGGGGAACATGCCCAGCTCGTTGTAGGGGCCTACCCCACTGGCCGTACCGTGGGTGCTGAGCACCTGGCAGCCCGGATCTTCGCGGATGTACTGGTTCAATTCTTTGATGCGATCCCGCAGGCGGGTGCGATCCTGTACCTTGGTTTCCAGGTTGCCAAAAGCCACCACGGCCTTCAGCTTTTTCGCCCCCATGACGGCGCCGGCACCGCTACGCCCCGCCGCCCGGTTGAAACCGTTGATCACGCAGGCATAGCGGCACAGGTTTTCTCCGGCCTGGCCGATGGTAGCTACCTGTAAGCGCTTGTTCTTATAGTCGAACCGAATGCGCTCCGTCGTTTCACCCACGCTGAGACCCCAGAGGTGGGACGCGTCCTTCAGGGCAATTTCCTCTTCCGTGGCCAAAAGGTAAAGGGGCCTGGAAGCCGTGCCCTGGACGATGATCAGGTCGTAGCCGGCGCGCTTGAGCATACGCCCAAAAGAACCGCCGGCATTGGCATCTCCCCATCCCCCCGTCAGGGGAGATTTAAAGCAGAGCAGGTAGCGGCTGGAGCCGGGAAGGTTGGTGTTATCAAAAGGACCGGTGGTGAAAATCAGGCGGTTATCCGGACCCAGGGGATCGGCCCCCGCCGGCACCTCGTGATAAAGGTAGTGCGCGGCCAACCCCCGCCCCCCGATGTATTTCCGGATCAGCGCTTCCGGGAGCGGCTCAGGAGTTACCGTTTCTTGACTCAAGTCCACGCGTAGTATCTTCCCGCTGTAACCGAACAAGCTATCCTTCCTTCCTCTAGATAAGTTTTTTTATCCTAAACTCGTTTCTATTTCGCTCCATCGAGCACCCGCGTGGTGGAGTGCGCTTCCAGGAAAGCCCCCAGGCCTTGCTTGGAAAAGATTTCCCGGGCGTGGTCCGCCGGGCAGGTTGCCGTATCCAGGCTCTCCCAGAGAGGGATTAAAAGCTTTTCTTCCCCGAGCTCTCTCCCCTCCAGGCCTTTCTGCGCCAGCTGGAGCACCTCCCGGCAAAATTCCTTCATCTCTTCTCCGGCGATATTGGCCTGCATGCCGTTGTTAACGGCATCACTGCGGGCATCTTCCAGGTCTTCCCAGTCAAAGCTGTCCACCAGGGACTGCACCGGGAGCAGTTTTTCCATGATCCCCAGGGTAAACGCCGCGGGAACCATCAAGCGGTGGGGCGGCTGCTGGCAGTTTACCCGGTTTTCCAGGGTGTAGTAGCCGGAAAGGCGGGCATCGTTCCAACAGAAGGTGTAGTGCAGGTCGAAATCTTCTTCCTGGGGAATTAGCTGCACCCGCTCCCCGTACTCATCTTCGCCGGTGGCTTTTTTCCCGGCGGCCCAGTACTCGGCGAAAGAAGCGTAATGTCCGATCCCGTAATAACGGCCTTTCCTGCGCACGTAGACGGGCTTAAAGCCGGAGATGAACACCGTGTAATCCGTCAGGTTGCCAAAGCGCCGGGGCGTCATTCCCACCCGTGGGTTGTTGGGAAGCCAGCGATTCCAAAAGTTCACGCTTAAAGCCTTGTATTCCGGGTCTACCTTGCCGTTCCAAATATTCGAATTCGCGTTCAGCGCGATTTCTACCGGGCTTAAGCCGTTAAACACATTCAGGGCGGCCGCGGTTTCTTCCACGGCCACGTCAGCGTGAACCTGGTTGGAGCAGGTAATGCTCAGCAGGTTCACCCGCTGGTTGCCAAACGCCTTGTTCCAAAAAAGGTTGCGCTGTTTTTTGGTCATTAGTTGGTCAGAGGGAGGCGTGACGGGATGAATGCCGAAGCAGAGAAAATAGACATTGTTTTCCTGTCTTTCGCGAAACTTCTCCAGCAGCGCCGCCAGCGTGCCAATGCGCTTTTCCAACTGCCACAGGTTTCCCTTGTAGCCCAGGGAAAACTCCATCTTGCAGTATCCCGTCTCCGTCCCTGCCAGGTCGTCGGCCGGATCCCCGGGAAAAGTCGCCCCGATGGGGTGCTTGTAATGGGGATCGGTGATCACGTCCCACCCCTCTTCGCCGAGGAATTCCCACAAAGCGGTCATCACCCCGGGGCTGACCGCTTGACCTTCCCGGTCAACCACGGGAAATTTTAATTCCACGCCAATATTCCGGTTTTTCCCCTGGCGCTCTTTTTCCTTTTCCTCAAAGCTTTCTTCCCATTGTTCCAGCACTTCTTCCATCTGGTAGTTCTCTTCTCGAAAGAGCATGTTCTTTCACTCCCAAAAAATTTTACATGATATGGCCCTGTCCTTCCACGATGTATTTATACGAAGTGAGTTCTTTAATGCCCACGGGTCCCCGGGCCTGCAGTTTATCAGTGGAAATGCCGACCTCTGCTCCCATACCCAGTTCCTCACCGTCGTTGAACATGGTTGAGGCATTGGCCAGGACCACCCCGGAATCCACCTCACGGGTAAACTGCTTGATCGCCTCGTAATCGCTGCTTACGATGACGTCGGTATGCTGGGATCCATAATGGTTAATATGCGCGATGGCTTCTTCGAGGGAGGAAACAACTTTTACCGAGAGGATCAAATCCAGGTATTCGGTCCGCCAATCTTCCTCTAATGCTTCCTCCATCCCGGCGATAATCTCCCGTGCTTTGGGGCAACCCTTCAACGTTACCCCCTCTTGCATCAATGCGGCGGCCACGGGGGGCAGCAACCGCCGGGCCGCCTGTTCGTGGACCAACAGGGTTTCAGCCGCGTTGCAGACTTCAGGCATGAACATCTTGGAATTATGCGTCACCTGGACGGCCATTTCTTCCCTGGCCGCCTGGTCCAGGTACACATGGCAGATCCCTTCAAAGTGCTTGATGATGGGGATGCTGGCCTTTTCCTTGATCAACTGAATGAGTCCCTTACCTCCACGGGGGATTAACACGTCAATGTGCTCTTCCTGGGTAATCAGGGTGTTAACCGCATCCCGGTCTGTCGTAGCGATCACCTGGAGAGCTTTCTCGGGCAGTCCACGCTCCTGTAAGGCCTGCCGCCAGAGTTTTCCCAGAGCGGTGATGCTGCGCAGGGCCTCAGAGCCGCCCCGCATAATCGCTGCATTGCCGGCTTTGAGGCAGACTGCCCCCACGTTGGCCACCACGTGAGGCCGGGCTTCGAAAACGATGGCAACAACGCCCAGGGGTGTACGTACCCGCTTGACTTCCAGGCCGCTGGGCCTGCGCTTCAGGTAGTCGGCTTCACCCAATGGATCAGGCAAAGCGGCAATAGTTTCCAGGGCGTCTGCCCGCGCTTCGATCTTGGGCCGGTCAAAGACCAGGCGGTTTAAAAGGTGCTGGTTTATTCCGTTCTCCTGGGCTTCTTTCAAATCTTCCTGGTTGGCTTCCGCTACTTCGGAGATGTTTTCACGAATCAGTTGGGCCATACGCAATATGGCCAGATTCCTGGGGCCAACCTCCGTCCTGGCCAGAACCCGGGAGGCTTCCTGGGCTTGCCGGGCCTGTTCCTGTACTTGTTTTGCGATGTCCAAACGATCAACTCCTCTCGCGTGCTTATGTTGATAAGCAGGCCGGGCATCACTGCCCGGCCTGCTGTTTCTTCTGCTTCCTGGTTTAAAGACCCAGCGCTTTCTTGGTTACGTCCACGCCCTCCAGGGCGTTTTCGCCGTAAAGATCTGCGCTAATTTCCCGGGCAAATTCCTCGGTCACCGGGGCTCCACCCACGATGATAATGGGCTTGCCGTCTTGTCGCAGTCCCGCGCTGTCTATGGCTTCCACGGTTTGGGCCATGGCAGGCATCGTCGTGGTCAGCAAGGCGGACATTCCGATCACATCGGGTTCATGCTGCTTCACTGCATCTACGAAAGCATCGGCAGACACATTGACGCCGATGTCCACAACATCAAACCCGTTGGCGGTGAACATCATTTCCACCAGGCTTTTCCCGATGTCGTGAATATCCCCGGCAACAGTGCCCAGCAGCAATTTCCCTTTCATCTGCAGTTTTTTCTCCTGCGCCTCCAACAGGGGCCGCAGGATTTCCAGGGCCGAGTGCATGGTTCGCGCACAGAGCATTACCTCGGGAATGAACATGTCTTCAGTGGCAAATCGCTTGCCGACGACTTCCATGCCCTGCATCAACCCTTGACTCAAAATATCTTCAGGCTCCGACCCTTCATCCAGGGTTTTTTGCACGAGCCCTTTAATCCCTGCAGCATCCCCCTCAATGATCGCTGTAGCCAGTTCTTCCATGCGTGACATAAAAACGACTCCTTTCTGAATTCTTTCTTTACGATAAGCCCTTTTGTTGTTTAATCCCGGCAGGGCTCAAGGAACCAGCTGTCCCTTGCGGAAAGCTTTCAGCAGCTTTCCACAGTAGGGATCCCGGCCCAGGGCCGCTTCCGCGGCCAGCACGGAACTCATCACACCCCTGTCCAGGGGATCGGCGATGGCTGAATCCAGGCCGGCATAGATGGCCAGGGTGACAAAGGTGCGGTTTAAGAGCCCCCGCTGGGGCAGGCCGTGGGAAATGTTGGTCAGCCCGATGGTGGTTTTCACCTGGAACTCTTCCTTGAGGGCGGTGATGGTTTGCAGGGTGATGGTCCCGCTTTGATCGTCCACACCCAGGGGAAAAGCCAGGGGGTCCATGTAAAGCCGGTCCAGGGGAAATCCTTCTTTCTCTGCTGCCTGGACGATCTGTTTGCTGATTTCCAGCCGCGCGGCCACGTCCTTGGGGATGCCCGCATCACTCACGGGCAGGGCCACGCAGAGGCAGTCGTATTCCCGGGCCAGCTGCAAGAAGGGCTCCAGGCGACCTGTCTCGGCGCTGGCCGAGTTCACCATGGCACCGGGCCCGTGGGTCTCCAGGCCGGCCTGCATGACTTCCAGGCTGGTGGTATCGATGGCCAACGGCTTCTGGGTCACTTTCCTGAGACCCTGGACCGCCCATTTCATGTCTTCTATTTCTTTTTCCTGTTTGCCGGCACCGGTAGCCACGTTCACATCGATGTAGTGAGCCCCGGCTTCATCCTGTTTTTTCGCCAGCTGCTGCAGGAAATCCAGGTCATGGTCGATCACAGCCTGGCGTACCTTTTTCCGTGTGGCGTTAATCAGTTCCCCAATTACAAGCATGGCACTTCAGCTCCTTCTTCATAAGTATGGCGTTTCCGCTCCCCGAGGGGATCATTGGGATCTGAAAGCAGTGAGCGCATTACGGCTTAATGGCTTTGTACTGCGCCAGGATGCTCTTGTTGGCCGCCTCCGGCAGGGGTTCGGGCTGATGGTTGGCCAACAGGTCCCGGGCAATTCTCCGGGCCCGCTCCCGTGCGTCCAGCGACCCGTCCCGCTCCCAGTGCTTTCGGGACTGGCGGTCCGCCACCTGGGGATAGAAAAATTCTGTGCGGAAGTTTTCAATGGTATGCATTTCGGCCACAAAATTGCCCCCGGGGCCCACGCGGCGAATGGTCTCCTCGGCCAGGGTTTTTTCGTTCACTTCGATGCCGCGCACCGCGCGCAAACAGGTGCCGATAATCTCGTCGTCGATTACCATCTGCTCGTAGGACGCGGTGGTGCAGAATTCCAGCAAACCGGCGGCATCGTGGATGTAATTGGCGCCGGCCAGGGCCGCTACCATGGCCGTGGTGGCCTTTTCATATCCCGCCTGGCAGTCAGGCAGCTTGCTGTCGGACATGCCGGCAGTGGCGTAAAAGGGGATCTTGTAGTGCTGCGCCATCTGGGCCAGCCCGGCGTTGATCAATCCGGACTCAATGCTTCCGGCCAGGTACGACCCGCTTTTCATGTCCATGTTGGTTGCTACAGAACCGAAAAGGGTAGGGGTGCCGGGATTGACCAGCTGAGCCAGCATCACTCCCGTGAGGGTTTCCACGCAGTTGGTGGCAATGGTGGCCGCCAGGGTCACGGGGCTGGTCGCGCCGGCCAGGGGCTCCGAGGGCGTAGCCAAAGGAATGCCCTGGCGGGCTACCTCGATCAGGAAATCGGTATAGCTGTCGTCCAGCAGCAGGGGGCTCATCACACAGGTAATCATGGAGATAAAAGGCCTTTCCCGCAATTTCTCCGGGCTGCCGGCCAGTTCTTCCGCCATTTTCACCACGCTGCGCAGCCCTTCCATGGTATAAATGCCCCCCATGACGTGCTTGCTGGTATTGGACAGGGCAGAGTAAAACCGGTTGACGTCCACGTCCTCGTTGGGCAGTTCGTTGGGGTACACATTGATCACGAAAAAGGCGATATGGTCGAGGGCGTCCATGAGCCGCGCGAAATCCTTGACGTCCTGCAATGTTGTGGGGCGTCGTTTCCCCGTTTCCAGGTCCAGGCAGTTCAGCACGGTCCCCCCGGTTCCCAGGTAGGTGCGGGCTCCCTCCAGGGTCAGATCGTTTTCCTCCTTGCGGCCGCAGAGCACCACTTTCTCAGGCGCACCCGCCACCAGGTCTTCAAACATGGCGCGGGAAATCTTGACGATCCCGCTCGATTTGTCCACCTGGGCCCCTTTATCGGAGAAAATCTGCAGGGCCTGGTCATTGGGGACTTTCACCCCCACTTCTTCAAAAATGCGTATAACCATTTCATTGATTGAGCGAATATCACTTTCAGATAAGGGCTTGAAACTTCCACCCATTGCTCCTTTCACAACCATTTTTATGCCTCCTCTGTTGTTTGTAATGATCGACCCAATCCCCGGTCATCGGGTCCGAGTCGGGGCTCTCATGCCGCGCCTGCCATTGTTGTCAGGTTACTTGCTGACGCGAATAAGGGCCACCAGTCCGTGACCCAGACCCATGCCCCGCTGCATGTTCATTTCCAGGCTGCGCAGGGCAAAGCCCAACTGGGACTCGATCAGATCTGCCCTCGTATCGCCAAAGAGACCCTTGCTGACCTCGACTGTTTGGCGCATCACGTCAAAAGCCCGTTCCAGGGCCTGGAATTCTGTCAAGGGCGGTTCCGGCAGCATGGCGTTGCTGCCGTGATCGGAAAACTTCATCAGCGCCATGGTGTAATCCAGCAGGATATTCCAGCAGTCGGCCAGGTCTTTGAGCATGCGGTTCTGCCAGCTAAAACCTTTCCTGGGGATGAAATTGAATTTTAAATCCGGGAAATAGGTCCGGAGACCCGGTTCATGGAGAGAGTTGACCATGGCCCGGATGGGCTGGGGGTTCCCGTTATAGGTTCCCGTTTCGATGTGCCTGCCGACAAAGAGGGAGCGGTCAAAAAAGCGGATGATCTCCAGGTCGATCCCCGTCTTTTCAGCAGCGCGATCCACGATTTCCGAAACCTCCTGGGGCGTCATCAACCGCATGGGGAAGGAAGAGACCTCGATCTGGTCCCGCTCAGACTCATCGTAGAGGTAATTGATCTTGTACTCCATATGGGTTCTTTCCTGGAAGTTTTCCGTCCACAGGTTCTGCCACTCATACGAAAAACGTCCGATCCAGTCCCCCATGATCAGGCTCCCGTTGCGGCCGTGGCGGGCGATGTCCATGAACAGCTTTTCCAGCTCTTCGTCGCTGCTGTGGGAAAGGGTTCCGTACGAAGTAAAATAGAGGTCATACGGGCGTTCTCCTTCTTCCAGGGGCAGACCGTTGTAAAAGTCTCCCTTGCAGAAGTTGACGTGATCGTAATGCCCGAACACATTTTCACCTTCTTTGAGGAGCTCGATGTTCAGGTCCACACCCTTGTAGTGTTCCAGGAGCTCCTGGGGGATTAGCCGGGTATCGTGCTCGCCCAGCTTGGTTCTCCCCGGCAGCTTGGAGAGCAGGTCGTAACCGTCCCCCGTGCCGCAGCCCAGGTCGTACAGCCGCAGCCCTTCTTGCGCGCTTTCCTTCTTGCGGACGATGGTCTCCAGGTGGGGGCGCAGGTAAAAGGCCGTAATCAGGTCTTCCCACAGGATCCGGATGTGGTCGTATTTGCCCCGCAGGCCCTTGATGCGCTCGCTATACTGGCCGTGTTGAATGGCTTCATTATATGCTTGATCGGCATGTTCTTCGTGCATGTTCTTTTACCCACTCCTTCTTAAAGCAACTGATCCGCGATTTTTACGGCAGCAAAAGCATCCTTGCCGTGAGCATCGGCGCCGATTTCCCGGGCAAAGTCTTCGTTGGTCGGCGCGCCGCCGATCATCACGCGTACGTTGTCTTTCAGGTTTTTATTTTTCAGCTCTTCGATGGTCTCTTTCATGAAGGGCATGGTGGTATCCAGCAGGGCCGACAAACCGAGAAGGCCGGCATTTTCCTGCTCCACCACTTCCACGATCCGCGCCGCGGGAACATTTACCCCCAGGTCAACCACCGCGTAGCCGGCCCCTTTCAGCATGATCGTCACCAGGTTCTTCCCGATATCGTGCTGGTCTTTTTCCACCGTGGCCATGACGATCTTGCCCTTGCTGCCCTGTCCGCCATCTTTCACCAGGTATGGCTCCATGATCTCCATGGCCGCCCCAACGGCTTCCGCCGCGGCCAGCATGTCGGGGATGAAATATTCTCCGCTTTCGTATTTTTCACCCACCAGGGTCATGCCGTGACTCAGGCCTTCCCCCAGCACTTTTTCCACCGGCACGCCCTGTTCCAACGCTTCCTCGACCAGTTCGGTCACCCCGGGGGTGCCGTCATAGCCTTCGTCTATCCCTTCATCGTTCTTATCCCTGCGTCCCTGCAGGACGTTCGCTACTATTTGTTCAATAATCTTCTCGGACATGCGTCTTGACCTCCTTGCAAAGTACAGCCCTGTGCGTGTAAGCCTGCTGTTTTTTCGTTACTCCTTTTTCATTCTCACTGGTGATGAAGTGCCGCGGTTTCCCGTCAGCATTTTCCCCGAGCGTTATGCCTCATATGGGTTCAACCGGGGCAGCAGCCCGGGAATTTGCTCGTAAATTTCCCGGCAGATGGCTTCAGAAAGGTGCTGCCGGGGCCTGCCCATGATCTCCTGGACCTTTTCGTGGGTCTTGAGCAGGGTTTCATCCTGGTCATCCCCCTCCCCCTCGAAAGGGTATGCGGGGAAAATGCCGCCGGACCGCAGCAGGCGGCGCGTATAGCGAGAATAGAGGCGGTGAGGAGTTTGCATCACTTCTTCAATAATTTCTTTCACCCGCTCCATCTCGCTTTCATCCATCCGGGGTTCCCGGTAGAGGAATTTCACCATGCCGATGTGATGGTTATCCAGCACGGCCTGCTCCGGGCAGAAGGTATTGGTTTTCTCTAACAGGCCAAAGGCATAGTGCACGATATCGGGGGCCGAACGGGGAACGACGGCATGGGTAAACATTTTTTCCGCCGCGGCCTGGATCCCGGGCACTTTCGCATCACCGACGCCTGCCGTGGAATAGCAGGGTACCTCGTAAAAGCGTGCCATCTGGGCGCAAGAGGTGTTGTAGTAACAAAACTCGGGAACGCCGTACATATCGTGCAGGTCATCCATGCGCGCCCGCACGGGTACCGCGCCGTAGATCACCGGGGCACCCGGTTGGGCCAGCTGGTTAATGATGATCCCCGTCAGGACCTCGGCGTTCACCTGGGCGACCATGCCCGCCTCATCGATGGGCGCCGTGGAGCCGCCCTGCGGCGAAGAGGAAATCACCACGGGCAGTCCGAGCCGGGCGATCTTGATCAGCTTTTCCGCCGTTTCGTCCACGACCTGCAGGGGGCTTTTGATCACCGAGGTGATGAACGAGATCACGGGATTTTTCAGCAGTTCTTCCCGCCCCCCGGCGATGATTTCCGCCATGCGCACCACGTGATCCATCTGGCCGAAGTCGGTTAGCCCGCCCATGACATGCTTGGTGATATTGTTCAACGAGGCAAAAAACTTGTTCACGTCTTTGTTGCCTTCATTGATATCGGGATCCTGTATATTGACATTGCGGATAAAAAAGTCCAAATTCTCCAGGTTATCGGACAGGTGGGCCGACTTGCACAGGTCGGCTACGGTCCCCCTCCGACGGGTAATGGTGGGGAAGACCCGCTGGTTTTCCGGGTTTTCCTGGGACACAAAGATTTCGGGCTTCACGTCCAGCCAGAAGTTGGTTTCTGAACCGGAACCGAAGTATACATGGTAGCCCTTGGCATCCATCACGATCTGGTTCTCGGGGTTCCGGGCTCCTAAAACAACTTTACTGGGCGCCGACTCCAGTGCTTTTTGGACCAACGAAGGCGGGATACTAACCCACCAGGCATCGTACTCCCCTTCGCGGGTTTGAGTCACCTTGGCCCCGGCATCGGAGAGCAGCGCGACGGCTTCCTGGCTGTAAACCAGCACACCGGGCTTCTCCAGCAGCTCCAGGGACGTGCGGTGGACCAGCTCAATCTGCTCCCGGGTCATTCGTTGGTAAGGCTTTGCAACTTGTACTCCTTCTCTGCTCAAGTTTTTCGCCTGGTTTAATTTTGGCTAAACCAGGCTCAACACCTCCTGTAAGATATGAATTTGTTTAGGGAAATGAGTATAAAAGGCAGCTATCGCGTATGCATTTCATGGAGCTTCTGCATCAGTGCCGCTGCCTTTGAGGCGATCCATCGTTCAGTTAAGGGAGTTAAACATACGTCAGATATTGTTCATATTCGACATAAAAAAGTTGTTTCCTGCCTGTCTCCAAAAAAACGGGTTTTTTCGTCGATTTATGTGGCCATTTCTCCTGTGCCCCTGCGGCAGAAAAAAGGCTAAAACCTGCGCAGCAGGCTGCCCTGTCCCGGGGGAAAGTAAGGACGCAGCGCTTCCGGAATGACCACGTTTCCATCGGGCTGCTGGTAGTTTTCCAAGATGGCCGCCAGGGTGCGGCCTACGGCAACGCCGGAACCGTTTAGGGTGTGCACGAACTCGGCTTTGGCGCCCGGCGCGGGGCGATAGCGGATCCCCGCCCGGCGGGCCTGAAAGTCTCGAAAGTTGCTGCAGGAAGACACTTCGCGGTAAGCCTGGTAGGCGGGCAGCCAGATTTCCAGGTCGTACTTTTTGGCTGCCGCAAAGCCCAGGTCCCCGGTGCACATCAGCATGACGCGGTAAGGAATACCCAGGAGCTGCAGCACTTTTTCAGCATCGGCGACCAGTTTTTCCAGTTCCTCATCTGATTGTTCCGGGGCAGCGAATTTGACCAGTTCCACCTTGTTGAACTGGTGCTGCCGGATCAACCCGCGGGTATCCCGGCCGTGGGCGCCGGCTTCAGCCCGAAAGCAGGCGCTGTACGCGACATAATAGAGCGGCAGCTGGCCGGGCTCCAGGATCTCCTCCCGGTGCATGTTGGTCACGGGAACTTCGGCGGTCGGGATCAACCAGAGATCCGTTCCGGAAATATGAAAGGCATCGTCGGAAAACTTAGGCAACTGGCCGGTGCCGACCATGCTCGGCCCGTGCACCAGGAAGGGCGGAAATACCTCCCGGTAGCCGTGCTCCGCGGTGTGCAGGTCCAGCATGAAGTTGATCAAGGCTCGCTCCAACCGCGCCCCATCGCCCTTGTAGAGGGCGAACCGCGAGCCGGACATTTTGCTGGCGCGGGGGAAATCCAGGAGGCCCAGCCCTTCCCCCAGGTCCCAGTGGGCCCGGGGTTCGAACGCAAAGGCAGGGGGCGTCCCCCAGGCGCGCACCTCCACGTTGTCCTCTTCCGTGCTTCCCACGGGAACCCCGGCATCGGGAATGTTGGGGATGTGCAGCAGGATCTCCTCCATGCGCGTTTCCATGGCCTTCAGCTCTTCATCCATGACCTTGATTTGCTCGCCGACCTGGCGCATTTCTTCCAAAAAGGCTGCGGCATCCTGGCCTTCTTTTTTCAAGCGACCGATCTCCTTGGAAACGGTGTTGCGACGGTTTTTCTGCGACTCCACCTCTTGCAGGCGTCCTCGACGGCGGGCGTCCAGCTCTAAAAAATCATCCAGGGCCGCTTCCTCGCCCTTGTTTTGCAGGGCCTGGCGCACCTCCTCGGGGTTATCCCGCACAAATCGCATGTCCAGCATCCGTAACAGCCTCCTTTTCTCTTTCTTTCTCCCTGGAATCCTGCGGCCGTTCTGTGATCAGGGTTGCCGAGGGAGCCCGGCTACATTTTTTCGGGCGCTTCGATCCCCAGCAGCTCCAGGCCGTGGGCCAGGGTAACCCGGACGGCATCGATCAAGACCAGGCGAGCTTCCATGATGTTCTCCTCGGCCGTCAACACGGGACAGCTGTGATAGAAGCGGTTAAAATCCCGCGCCAGGTTAACCAGGTAATGGGCCAGATAAGAGGGCCTGTAATCTGCTGCCGCGCGCATGATCTGCTCTTCGAAGCGGGCCAGGGTCAGGACAAGCTGCTCCTCCTCGGGAGCCGTTAGGAGCCCCAGCTCCGCGGCCTGCTCCGGGGCGGCCCCCCGGGAAACCTTCCTCAAGATGCTGCAGATTCGCGCATGGGAATACTGGATGTAGGGCGCGGTTTCCCCGGAAAAATCCAGGACCTTGTCCCAGTCAAATTCGATATCCTTGACCCGATCGTTGACCAGGTCCCCGAAGATTACCGCGCCCAAGCCGACCATGCGGGCGGCTTTCTCTTTCTCCTGCAAGCCCGGATTTTTTTCCTCGATAATACGCTGTGCCAGCTCCACGGCCCGCTGGATCACGTCTTCCAGGAAAATCACCTTGCCCTGGCGGGTGGACATGCGCCCATCCTTGAAATGGATCAGGCCAAAGGGAACGTGAACACAATTTTTCGCCCAGGCGAAATCCATCAGTTCCAGCATCTTGAACAGCTGGCGAAAGTGCAGCGTCTGTTCCGCACCGACCACGTAGAGTAACTTGTCGAAACGGTACTGTTGCTGGCGGTAGATGGCTGCCGCCAGGTCGCGGGTGATATAAAGGGTTGCTCCGTCTTTTTTTTGCAGCAAACACGGTGGGAGGCCGTGGGGTTCCAGGTCGGCCACCAGGGCTCCCTGGCTCTCTTTAGCCAAACCTTTTTCCCGGGCCAGCTGCAGTGTCTGCTCCAGCATGGTATTATAAAAGCTCTCGCCCTGGTATTGATCGAACTCGATGCCCAGGTAAGCGTAGATCCGTTTGAACTCCTGCAGGCTCAGCTGGCGGAAACGCTCCCAGAGAGCCAGGGCTTCCGGGTGGTCTTTTTCCAGGCTCAAGAACCACTGCCTGGCTTCCTCTTCCAGGGCTTCATCCCCTGCGGCCTCCTGGTGAAAACGAACATAGAGATGGTAGAGGTACTGCACGGGGTCTTCCTGCAGCCGCTCGTTCTCCCCCCAGCGCCTGAAGGCAACAATCAACTTGCCGAACTGGGTGCCCCAGTCCCCCAGGTGGTTGATCCCTACCGCCTGGTAGCCCAGTTCCTGGTAAATGCGGTAAAGGGCATGGCCGATCACCGTGGAACGCAGGTGTCCCACGCCGAACGGTTTGGCAATGTTGGGGGCGGAAAAATCAATGACGACGGTTTTCCCCCGGCCTTCCTGGGCCGCGCGTTCTGTTCCCCGGCCTTCCAGGATCGCCGGCAGCAACCCCCGGATCAGCCCGGAGCGCCGGATATGAAAATTCAAGTAAGGACCTACGGGGTGAGCTTTCTCCAGCAATGCTGTTGGCGTGATGCGGGAAGCCAGCTCCCGGGCGATCTCCGGCGGCGCTTTTTTCATCTGCCGGGCCAAAACAAAACAGGGAAACGCATATTCTCCCAGCTCCGCTTCCGGGGGAATTTCCAACAGGGTCTCCACCTCGTCCCCGGGCAGGGATGTTAATTGAGACAAGATGCTGCAGATCTGTGCTTTAAACTCCAGCAAAGGGATCACGTTCCTCGACTTCAGCGATCAGGTAACGCGGCACGCAACCCCAGGCTCGGGGCTGCTGTGTTAAACCTGCTTATTATTGTAACGCAAGCAGAGACAAAAAACAACCGAAAGGGCCGGATGTCCAGGGAAAGGGGATAAAAAGTGCGCTGTTCCGGGTAGAGAGGCAGAGAGCAGGGGGACCAAAAACACCGTACTGAACAAGCCAGCAGCAGCCTTATGATCATAAGGTCGAAAATGTTGCGGAGATTATTCGGGGTTAATGAAGTACGGAGAAGACAGCTCCTGCTCCGGGGAGGGATATCCCTCCGGGGGGCTCCACGGCTTGCCTTCGACTTTAAAAACCAGCTTGCCGGGCGCAAAACGGCTGGTCAAGGTCAAGACGAGGGAATCGATGAAGAGGTGGGCCAGGGCCTTCTCTTCCGGGTCTCCCTCGGGGGGAAAGAGCTCCTGGAAGGAAGCATCCCAGTCCAGGATGATCTCACCGGGAAAGACCTTGGCATCGATTAACCGGGGACTGATCGGCAAGAAGCGCTCGCTTTCCTTGAGGATGGCATAAACCAGGTCCTGGGGCAAGCTGCTCCTTTCACCCAGTTTCAGGGATTCCCGGGGCAGCAGGTAATAGCGATCTGCCGAGCGGTAAGGTATATAGATCACATTCTGGCCCGCACCAAGCCTTTGCGGGGGAATTACTTCATCAATAAACAACCCCTCGGTTCCAAAATAGCTGGCCTTTTCGCCTTCAATTAAAAACTGGATGCCTCGTACGTAAGAAAACTGCGAGGCCGTGTAAACCAGGGAATGAATAATCCCCGTGGCCTGGACCGAACCGTAGGCCTTGTTCAGATCTTCGGGCAAATCGATATAAACCAAGTCCTCCTCCCGGGTCACCTCGATGATGGCGTCCTTGGGTATGGTGCGGGACAGGCTGCTTCCCCGGCGGGGACCCTTGATTAATTCGTCAATGGCCATTTTTAACAACGAGTCGACGTTTTTGACCGGCCGGTTCACGGGAATAAGGTGCATGGCATTTTGATCATAGAAGAAGAGGGTAACATAGGTTTCCCCTTCGGGGCGCTCCCGGGCAACCGGTTTGTAGGGGACCCCGTTGTGCTCGTCGTAAGCGGCTGTCTCCAGGGGATAGCTGCCCTGGACAGGCAGCTCAAATATGAAAATATCCCCATCGCTGCTGGCCAAGCCCAGCACCTTGCCGTCACCGGAGAGAGCCAGCTTTTCGATGCGGCTGGCCATTTCCACGCTCTGCAGGGTGTTGCCTTGGATATCCAGAACCAGCAGTTTGCTGAAATCCTCGCTGTATTCCTGCCAGGAAGTCGCGACAATTCGTTCCCCGAAGCGGGAGACCTCTACCAGGGAGCCGCTGGGAATCCGCTTGTCCCAGGCCAAATTGCCGGAGCGATCATAAACAAACAAGTTGCTTTCGCTCCCTGAAAAACCACTGTAGACAATGACGTGCCCCCCCATTTCTGTGAGGCGAATCCAGCTGGGCTCCAGCTCCAGCTTTTTGCTCCAGAGAACCTGGGGCGACGATTCCCCGGCCAGTTCTTTAAACTGCAGTTCCCCGTTGGAAGCCGTAGCCATGTAGCGACCATTTGCGGAAATATTTGCCAGGGAAACCTCTTCTTCCCAGAGGGGTTGACCGTCTTTATACACGAACAGCATCGACTTGTCATCCTGCTGCCCCAGGTAGGCGAAGTCCCCCCGGGGCAAGAACATGATTTCCTTCACCACCGCGGTCTCCAATTCGTAGAGCTTGCCGCCCCAGGCATGGAAAAAGGCCAGCACGTGCCGATCATTTTCATCTTTCATGTAAACCGCCAGGCTTTCTCCTCCCGGGGCCAGGGCCAACTTTTTTATGGTGCCATCCACGGTAGTTCGCCACTGCTCTCTTCCATCCGGGCGAAGAAAAAGGAGCTCTCCCGCATCGGTGCCCACGGCAGCAAAGCGACCGTCCCTGGAGAGCGCGGCACTGATTGGATCGTTTTCCAGGGAGATTTCCCACTGCAGGCGCCCCTGGTCATCGATCATGCTGACGGTAGACGTGTCGGCACTGAAAAGAATCCTCCGCCCATCGTTGGAAATATCCAGGGCATAAACCGTCATCTCGGGGTTTACCACGGCAAAACGACCGCGCACCACCAGGTCTCCCTCGGGAGACGGTTCATCCTGGCCTGCCACCAGGGGTTCCACGGGGCTCCCTTGCCGGGTGTATTCCCCTCCCGGGGCACATGCTCCGCTGAACAGTAGCAGCACGGCCAGGAAAACCGTGATGACCCGTAGGCATAACCTTCGGGGTTGAGCCAACCCGAACAAACCAAACCTGGGGTAACCATTGCTGCGTGGCAGTTTCATCAGTTCACTCCTTTGCACAACGGGTCGATATGCCACAACCTCCATCACGCTTGATCATAGGAAAAAAATATTACGCCGAGGTTACCATTTCATTAATTTTAAATAACAACTTCTGAACCGCCCTCTGCTTGATAGCCCGGTTGTATGGAGGGAGAGACAGGGAAGGTTATGGTAAACACGCTTCCTTTGTTTTCCTGGCTGGCTACCGTGATACTGCCCCCGTACAGCTCCACGATCTCCTTGCAGATGGATAAGCCCAGTCCTGATCCTCCCATTTCGCGGGCCCGGGCTTGATCCACCCGGTAGAACCGTTCGAAGATATAAGGAAGAGCATCCTGGGGGATCCCGCAGCCCGTATCCTCCACGCTAATGCTGACCTGGTGGGAGGTCGTTTGCGTTTTCACTTTGAGCCAACCCCCGGTTGAGGTGAATTTAATGGCGTTGTCCAGCAGGTTGAAAAGCACCCGCTTAAGTCCTTCGCCAGAGATTTCCAGGCAGGGAAGTTCCTCCTCCACCTCCCGGAAGAGGGTGAGCCCCTTGCGCTGCACCCGGGGCTCTGTCGTTTCCAGCACTTCTTCCAAGACCAGCTCCAGGGGGACTACATCCTTGATGTCCGCCACTTCCTGGTGCCGGGTCAGCTCCAGGAGGTCTTCCACCAGGTAGATCATGCGCTGGGTTTGTATATTGATATCATCGATGAACTCTTTTTGCTGTTGGGGTTCCATTTCGTAATTTTGGAGGGATTGAATGCCGATCAGCATGGAAGCCAGGGGTGTTCGTAATTCGTGGGAAACATCTGCGACAAAGCGAGTCAGCCGTTGGTTCATTTCGTTCACTTTGCTGGCCATGATGTTGAATTGCCGGGCTAGCTGTCCGATTTCGTCCCTTGACTTGATCTCAATTTTTTGCTCCAGCTTGCCTTCGGCCATCTTCCGCGCGGCATCGGTCAGTTCCTTGATGGGGACAGTCAAATGATGTGAAATCACGATGGCCAGACCTGCGGCCAAGACCATGGAAACCAGGGTGGAAGCAATTAAAAAGCGCTGCACCGCTGCAATCGTCTCGAACACCGGTGTGAGGGAGGCGGAAAGAAAAGTCGCGCCCAGGATCCGGTCGTTATCGTCAGCCTGGATGGGCACGGCTACCTGCAAGACCCACTGGTCGGACAGCTCGCTGAACTGCACATTCTGCCCGATACTTCCCTCCAGGGCCATCTCTACTTCCCGGCGGTCCAGCCCCGTGCCCAGCATTCCCCCGATGCGCACGGAATCCCCCAGCACCATCTGGCGAGGATCCACCACGATCACCCGGGCATTGAACTGGCGGCTAAAACTCTCAGCCACACTGCTGAGCAAGACCGGATCGACCTCCTCGCGCAGAAAAGGGGCCATGAATTCAGCAGCCAACAGGCCCGTTTGTTCCAACTTTTCCTTTTCCAAGGAAATGTGGTAATTTTCTAACGTGTTCAGCAGGAAAAAACCCGTGACAAACATGACCGCCAGCAGCAGCAGCAGGAACAGCAGGGCTATCCGGACGCGAATGCTTTTTAACATCGACGGCATCTAACCCTCTCTAAATTTATACCCTGTTCCCCAAACGGTCAGGATCATCCGGGGATCAGCCGGGTTTTCTTCCAGCTTTTCCCTCAGGTGCCGGATATGCACATCCACGGTGCGGGCATCGCCGCAATAATCGAAGCCCCAAACCTGCTCCAGGAGCTGCCCCCGCGTAAAAACGCGGCCGGCGTTGGAAACCAAAAAGCTCAGCAGGGCATACTCACGGGAAGTCAGGGGGATCTCCCGTCCTTTTAAGGCAACCTTGTGCTTGACCAGGTCTACTTCCAGGCTGCCCATGCGAATGACCTTTTTCGCCAGGGCCTCATGTTGGGCCGTACGGCGAAAAATAGCCCTGATGCGAGCCAGCAGTTCCCGTGCGTTAAAAGGCTTGGTAATATAATCGTCAGCCCCCAGCTCCAGGCCGAGGATCTTATCGATGTCTTCATCCCGGGCGGTGAGCATTATAATGGGAACCTCGGAGGTTTTACGCACAGTCCTGCAAACCTCGTAGCCGTCCAACTTGGGCAGCATGAGGTCCAGCACAATCAGATCGGGTTCTTCACGTTCAATTTTTTCCAGGGCCTCTTCTCCGTCGTAGGCCGCGTCAACCTCAAACCCCTCTTTTTCCAGGTTAAAGACCAGGGCCCGCACCAGCGTTTTTTCGTCCTCCACCAGGAGAATTTTCTTCGTCATGGGACTAAGGCTCCTTTGCGCCAAGTTCTTTCTGCCGGGCCATCACGGCCTGGATATCTTCCCACACGGGCTTTTTCTTTCCCGGATCCCGCAGCAGGGCCGCCGGGTGAAAGGTCGGCATAACCTGGTGACCTCTCCACTGGTACCAGCTTCCCCGGGCACGGGTGATGGCCAGGGAAGGATCAAGAAGGGCCTTGGTCGCCACGGCACCGAGCAAAACCAATATCTTGGGGTCAATCAGGGCGATCTGTTTTTCCAGCAGAGGCAAGCAAGCCTCCATTTCATCTCGCTGCGGGGCGCGGTTTTTGGGTGGGCGACATTTGACGATGTTGGCGATATAGACATCTTTCCGGGATAGTCCCGCCGATGCGATAATGCGGTCCAGCAGCTGCCCGGCAGCTCCCACGAAAGGACGTCCTTGCCGGTCTTCTTCTGCCCCCGGGCCTTCACCGATAAACATGAGTTGAGCCCGGGGATGGCCTTCACCAAAGACCACCCCGCTGGCATGTGCCCTCAGGGAGCAGCGAGAGCAGGTCAGGCAAAGATCTCGCCATGCTTCCAGGGAGCGGACGACGGAAGCTTGCCGCAACAGGGGATCATTTTCCTGGGGTTCATCGGGTTTTGCGGTTTTTTCCTTGTTCTGGTTGTTGGCTGCGCCGTATCCCGGAGCAGGCGAAAGCCCGGTGGAATGATTTTCCCGGTTTTTCAAGCGTTCCAGGTAACCAAACAGGGTTTCCTGTTCACTCAAACCCATCCCTCCCTGGACTTGATTGTTTCATTTGCCGGGGAAACTCCTGGAGATCCTGTCGGCATTTCCGCATAGACAAATCCCTCTTGGGGCAATGAATTTATTATTCTTCACCCGGGCGTTCATTTCCTCCTGATAACAAAAAAGAAAGGGATATCCCTTTCTTCTGCCTTGGAGAAACCTGCAGATTTTTTCCAGTGCTTACAGGGAAGACGAATGCCCCGGGGTGGAACCGGAGGAAACCGCCTTGATCTTGGAGGTGGTTTCCAGGGCCGCCTGCAAAAAAAGCCGGTGGAAGCGCAAATCCCCGGTTAATTCAGGGTGAAAAGATGTGGCCAGGTAATGCCCCTGGCGAGCGGCGACGATCTGTCCCTGGAAGCGGGACAGCACCTCGACGCCATCCCCGACAGACAGGATAATCGGGGCCCGGATAAACACGCCGTTGAAAGGTTCCGGGCCCAATGCCTGCACATCCAGGGGGGCTTCAAAGCTCTCCCGCTGTCTCCCGAAGGCGTTGCGTCGCACCGTGATGTCCATCAGCCCCAACAGCGGTGCCTGGTGTTCTACTTCCTGTGCCAGTAAAACCATTCCGGCGCAGGTGCCCCAAATGGGCCGTCCCCTCTCGGCCAAATGGAAGATCCCCTGGTCATATCCATAGCGACGGATTAGCCGGCCAATCGTGGTGCTTTCTCCACCGGGGATGATTAATCCGTCCAACCCTTCCAGCACGGAGGGGTTGCGAACAAAGTAAGGTCTGGCGCCACTAGACGCCACGGCCTGCATATGTTCTGTGACGGCTCCTTGTATGCCCAGCACGCCGATATTCAAACGGCTGAGATCCTTCGCCTCAATCTTTTCCTCCCTCATCCGTGACCCCGCTTTCCTTGCTGAACCCGACCCGGAAAGATTTACCGGCTTGACGCATGAGCAATTTTTTCTACTTGCAACAGCCTGAGGCTGTTAAATCCCCCGCACCTGCATCTGCTCTCCCTCAGGCAGCTGGCTGATATCCAATCCCGGCATGGCTTCACCCAGACCCCGGGAAACCAGGGCCAGCACTTCGGGGTTGTCATAGTTGAGTGTGGCCTCTACGATGGCCTGGGCCCGCTTCTGGGGATCCGCGGATTTGAATATTCCTGAGCCGACGAACACACCATCGGCACCCAGCAGCATCATCAGGGCAGCATCTGCCGGGGTGGCGATTCCTCCCGCGGCAAAGTTCACCACGGGCAGTCTTCCCTGCTTTTTCACTTCCCTTAAAAGACCGTGAGGAGCGCCCATTTCTTTGGCCAGGGACATCATCTCTTCCTCTGGCGCATGTTGAACCTGGCGCAGCTGTCCTGTGATCATGCGCATATGGCGGACGGCTTCCACCACGTTGCCTGTACCCGGCTCGCCCTTGGTGCGGATCATGGCCGCGCCTTCCCCGATACGGCGCAGGGCTTCTCCCAAATCCCGGGCTCCACAGACAAAAGGAACCGTAAAGCCGTGTTTATCGATGTGAAATTGTTCATCGGCAGGCGTTAACACTTCGCTTTCGTCAATATAGTCCACCCCCAAAGCCTGGAGGATTTGGGCTTCGGCTAAATGACCGATACGGCACTTGGCCATGACGGGGATGGTCACCGCATCCATGATGGCCGCGATGATCTCCGGATCAGCCATGCGGGCGACGCCGCCTGTTGCCCGAATGTCGGCCGGCACCCTTTCCAGGGCCATCACGGCGACGGCTCCGGCCGATTCCGCGATGCGGGCCTGTTCCGGATCTGTCACATCCATGATCACGCCACCTTTTTGCATCTCGGCCATGCCTTTTTTTACACGAAAGGTCCCTGTTTCAACCACTTGCTAACCAGCCTCCTGTCTAACCGTAACCACCTGCAGCAGGTGTTGATGACTTGCTTTTATTTTACTACAGATCCGTCCCTTTAACAAGCGTCCCCTTCGCCGCCAGGCCGATATGAAGTCAAAAGCATCTTCTTCCGCCTCTGGCGCTGCAGGGCAATCTGGATGATCCGATCGATGAGTTCAGGATAGGGCACTCCCGATGCTTCAAAGAGCTTGGGATACATGCTGATGCTGGTAAAGCCGGGCATGGTATTCACTTCGTTCACAAAGAGCTCTCCTGATTCATCGTTTAAAAAGAAGTCGATGCGCGCAAGCCCGCTGCATTCCACCGCCTGAAAAGATCGAACAGCATATTCCTTTACCTTCGCTTCCATCTCCGGATCCATGGGTGCTGGAATAATCAGTTCGGAGCGGTCATCAATATACTTGGCCCAGTAATCGTAAAACTCGTTGCAGGGGATTATTTCTCCGGGAACCGACGACAGGGGGGCTTCGTCGCCCAGCACGCTGCATTCAATTTCCCTGCCCTTGATGAAAGCCTCCACCACCACCTTGTGGTCGTAACGCAGGGCTTCTTCGACGCCTTGCACGAGAGAATCGGGATGCCGGGCTTTGTTGACGCCCACGCTGGACCCCAGGTTTGCCGGTTTGACAAAACACGGATAGCCCAGCTCCTCCTGTACTTGCTCCAGCAATGACTTCTGGTCTGCGGCCCAGCGGGTGGAGCTGAAGTAAAGAAAATCTCCCACGGGAAGCCCGGCATGCTTAAAAAGGATTTTCATGACAACCTTATCCATGCCCGCAGCAGAGCCCAGGACCCCGCTGCCTGCATAGGGCAGTCCGGCCAGTTCCAGTAACCCCTGCACAGTTCCGTCTTCACCAGAGGGACCGTGCAAAACAGGAAAAACCACGTCCAACCCCAAGGACTCCCGGATGCGGCCCGGCGAATCTGGATCCAGTAAAAACAGCCGGGGACTTTGTGGATCGGCACTCAGTACTGCATAAGAGCAATCCCCCGGAATAACGTTGTTCTGGAGAGCGGCCAGGGGGTCGCCGCCAGCTAACCAGCTGCCTTGTTCTGTGATCCCAATGGGAACGATCTCGTACTTGCTCTTGTCCATGGCTTCCATGACAGAAGCCGCCGAACGCAGGGAAACAGCGTGTTCCCCTGATCGTCCACCGAACAAAACGCCCACTATCAGTTTTTCCGGCAAAATAACCAGCTCCTTTAACCTTGTTTTTACCGGCTGGATAAAAACTTTCAAGCTCGCACAGGACTGGCGACCTATTCGCTTTCTTTCTTTGCTTTCGCCGCGGCGATCACCTTTTCCGCTTCCTGGAAAGGCACTTCTTCGTAATGGGAATGCCGCATGCTAAACATCCCCCGCCCCTGGGTCATGGAACGCAGGTCAATGGTGTAGTTGAACATCTCCGCCAGGGGAACCTGGGCCTTGATCGTCTGCAGCCCTTCCCCTGGAACCATACCCTGGATGCGACCGCGGCGGCTGTTCAAGTCACCCATGATATCGCCCATAAAGTTTTCCGGCACGGTTACTTCGACGTCCATGATCGGCTCCAGCAAGACGGGTTCGGAAACTTCCATGGCCCCCCTGAAGGCCATGGCAGCAGCAATTTTAAAAGCCATCTCGGATGAATCAACAGTGTGGTAGGACCCGTCGTAGAGGGTGGCTTTTAGATCCACGACACGGTAGCCTGCCACGGGGCCCTCTTCCATGGCCTCGACAATTCCTTTTTCTACCGCAGGGATATACTGACGGGGAACCACGCCGCCCACGATCTTATCATCAAAAAGAAAGCCTTCACCGCGGGGCATGGGTTCCAGGGACAGGTAAACATGGCCGTACTGGCCGCGCCCCCCACTCTGCTTCTTGTACTTCCCTTCTTTGCTTTGGGATCCCTTGATCGTCTCCCGGTAAGGCACTTTAGGTGTCGTAAGTTCCACTTCAACCCCGAACTTCTTGGCCAAACGGTCCACGATCACGTCCAGGTGCGTATCTCCCATACCGGAAATGATCAATTCCTTGGTCTCGGTGTTGCGTTCCACCTTGAAGGTGGGATCCTCTTCGATAAAGCGGGCCAGGCCAGCACTTACCTTTTCTTCATCACCCTTGGACTTGGGCCAAACGGCAAAAGAGATCACAGGCTCGGGAAAATCAATAAAGGGGAATACGACCGGGCTGCTCTTATCGCAAAGCGTGTCACTTGTGATCGTAACAGAGAGCTTGGCCACGGCTCCGATATCCCCGGCGGGAATCTCTTCCGTTTGGATCTGGTTTTTCCCTCGCATGAAAAAGAGAGACCCGATACGTTCCATTTTATCCCTGCTGGCGTTGTAGACCTGGGAATCGGACTTAAATGAACCCGAGCAAACCTTGAAGAAATTTACCCGGCCCACATAGGGATCCGCCAGGGTTTTAAAAACCAGGGCAGAAAAAGGCTCGCCGGGATCAGCTTTGCGCAGGGCTTTTTCCCCTTCCTGGCCCGGGATATCTCCTTCCATGGGAGGCCGGTCTTGCGGTGAGGGCAAGGCGTTGGCCATCAGGTCCAGTAAGGGCTGAATGCCCAGGTTGCGGGTTGCCGCGCCACAGAGCACGGGGACGACCTGGCCGCCTAAAATACCTGTGCGCAAGGCTTTATTGATCTCTTCATCGCTTAAAGATAATTCCTCCAAATATTTTTCCATGAGTTCGTCGTCCGTTTCTGCCGCAGCTTCTACCAGCTTTTCTCTCAGTTCTTCAGCCTTGTCGGACAGGTCCGCGGGAATGCCTTCCTCTTGGTATGTGAGGCCGCTTTCATCCTGGTAAACAAGGGCTTTCATCTTCACCAGGTCGACAACGCCGCGGAGCTTGTCTTCTTCTCCCAGGGGAAACTGCAGGGGGAAAACCTTCAGCCCGAAAAAACGGCGCAGCTGTTCCAGGGCTGCATCAAAGTTGGCGTTTTCCCGGTTTACCTTGTTGATAAAGACGATGCGCGGCAGCTCCAGTTCCTCGGCATACTGCCAGACCTTTTCTGTGCCCACCTCGACCCCCGAGACGGCACAAACAACCACTACGGCGCTGTCAGCGACACGCAGGGCGGATTTTACGTCGACGGTAAAGTCGAAAAAACCGGGAGTGTCTAAGAGGTTCAGCTTTACCCCGGCCCATTCCACGGGGGCCAGTGAAGTGCCGATGGTTACCTGGCGCTTGATCTCATCGGGATCGTAATCTGTCGTGGTGTTGCCGGCATCTACACTGCCCAGCCGATTGATCGCGCCGGAAGTATAAAGCATGGCCTCGGTCAAGGACGTCTTACCCGCTCCCCCGTGCGAGATCAAGGCAACATTGCGAATTTGTTCTGTATGATATTTTTTCATATTTCCCTGGCTCCCTGGCAGGCTCCCCGGGAACCAGGTCCACACCTCCTTTCCGGGTTCAATGATTGCCATCGTTGATCGCCCGAAGTCTTTTTGATGTTTTCGTTACTGTGCTTCCTGAGCTTTATTTTCCTCTGTTTTTTCAAAGTCTCTTTGGTCATCACAATGGGGGCATTTTCGAGGTTTACAGCGCCCTTCCTTTTCATAGCCGCACTGGGGACAGCGCCAGATGGCCATCAACGCTCACCTCCTGTATCTCTTTTACGGTTATTCTGGCAGGTTCAAGCACGCGTCATGCGTTCCACGATCAAATTGCCCATCTCCCGCGTGCCGACTTCTTTCTTCCCTGCTGACATCAACTCTGTACTACGGTAACCCTCTTCCAACACCTTTTCTACCGCCCTTTCAATCGACACCGCCGCCTCTTCATTTTTCCAGGCAAAGCGCAGCAGCAGGGCCGCGGAAAGCACTGTGCCCAAAGGGTTGGCCTTGTTTTGGCCGGCAATTTCGTTGACCGGCCCGTGGATAGGACCAAAAAGGGAGGTTTTTTCTTCTTTCCCAAGGGTCGCCGAGGGAAGGACACCAACAGAACCCACCAAAACAGCAGAGGCTTCGTCGCTGAGAATATCCCCAAAAATATTGGAGGTTAAGATTACATCGAAGTTCGCCGGATTTAAGACCAACTGCATAGCGCAAACATCGACGTACATAAAATCCAGCTCCACGTCGCTGTATTCCCGGTGTACATCCCGGGTGATTTTTCTCCACAGCCGGGAGCTTTCCAAGACATTGGCTTTATCTACGCAGGTTACTTTACCTTTGCGCGTTCGGGCAATTTCAAAGGCCCTGCGAGCGACCCGTTCAATTTCAAAATCGGCGTAGACCATGGTGTCAGAAGCCCGGATGCTGCGGCCAAGGGCGCGGCGTTCCTTGGGTCCAAAGTAGATGCCGCTGGTCACTTCACGGATAATTAAAATGTCCACATTCTCTAAATACTCTGGCTTTAACGGAGCTTTCTCGAAGAGACTGGGCAGGGGCCTGGCGTAACGCAGGTTGGCATACACATCCAGCTCTTTACGCAGGTTCAACAACGCGGCCAGGGGGCGTTTACTAAGAGGGAAGTCTTCCCACTGGGGCCCGCCGAAGGTGCCGTGGAGCACCGCGCGGGCCTTGCGACAAGCTTGCAGGGTATCATCGGGCAGGGGGGCGTCCAGTTTATCCAGCGCTTCGCCCCCGGCCAACATTTCCTGCATCACCATTTCCAGGCCGAAGAGCGACACGGCTTTGTTTAGTACTTTAACCGCTTCGGCAACCACCTCGGGGCCGATGCCGTCGCCCGGCAGGATGATCACCTTGTTTTCATTCACCTTGCTTCACCTTCTCTCTGACGTAATTGATCAGCCCTCCCCGGGCCATGATTTCCTGCATGAAAGGGGGGAAGGGAACCGCCGTGTATTTCCGGCCACTGGAATCCTGGATCACGCCGTTTTGCAGGTCTACTTCCACTACTTCTCCCTCCTGGAGCGCCGCAGCGGCCTCGGCGGATTCCAGGATAGGAAGCCCGATATTAATCGCATTCCGGTAAAAAATGCGGGCAAAGTTTTCCGCGATCACGCAGGAGATGCCGGCGCCTTTGAGGGCCAGGGGGGCGTGTTCCCTGGAACTTCCGCAGCCAAAGTTTTTGCCGGCCACGATCAGATCTCCCGGGGACACTTTCTGGGGAAAGGAAGGGTCAGCGTCTTCCATTAAGTGGACAGCCAGCTCAGCCATATCAGTGGTGGTGAGGTAACGTGCCGGGATGATCGCATCTGTGTCGATATCATCCCCAAAAGTCCAAACCTTGCCTCGGATGATACTCAAACTATTTCACCTCCCCGACTTTACCGGGATGGACGATTTCCCCGGCAACGGCTGATGCAGCGGCCACTGCTGGACTGCTGAGGTAGACACCGCTTTTGGGGTGCCCCATACGACCCACGAAGTTTCGGTTCGTGGTCGCCAGGGAAACTTCCCCTTCGGCCAGGATGCCCATGTGTCCTCCCAGGCAGGGACCGCAGGTGGGTGTGCTAACAGCGCCCTGGGCCTCCACGAAAATTTCCAGGAGCCCTTCCCGCATGGCCTGCAAGTAGATCGCCTGGGTGGCCGGGATCACGATCAGGCGCACCCGGGGATGAACGCGTTTTCCTTGCAGCAAGGCGGCTGCCTGGCGCAGATCTTCCATGCGCCCGTTGGTGCAAGAGCCGATGACCACCTGATCGATGGGTGTACCGGCCAGCTGGGATACCGGCTTTACGTTGGCCGGGCTAAAAGGAGCAGCCACCTGGGGTTCCAGGTTGCTGACATCCCAGCGGTATTCCTGTTGGACCGGCGCGTCTTCATCGCTTTCCACCGGGTTAAAAGGCCGTTTGTTCCGGCCCTGCAGATACTCCATGGTTACTTGATCCGGTGCGATCAAACCGACCTTGCCCCCGGCTTCGATGGCCATATTGGAGACGGTAAAGCGGCCATCCATGTCCAGGTGGCGGATCACCGGGCCGGTAAATTCCAAAGCACAGTAGCGTGCCCCGTCCACTCCCAACTGGCCAATGGTGTACAAAACTAGATCTTTGCCCGTGATTTCCGGGGGCTTGACCCCTTCAAAGACAATGCGGATGGTGGGCGGCACCTTGAACCAGAGCTCTCCGGTAGCCATCACAGCGGCCAGGTCGGTGCTGCCCACACCGGTGGCGAAAGCACCCAGGGCCCCGTAGGTGCAGGTGTGCGAATCTGCCCCGATCACGACTTCACCGGGCAGAACCAGCCCAAGCTCTGGGAGCAAGGCGTGTTCAATGCCCATCCGGCCCACTTCATAGTAATGCTCGATATTGAAGTGCCGGGCGAACTCTCTCATTATTTTGACCTGCTGGGCGGTTTGGATATCCTTGTTGGGGGTAAAATGATCGGGGATGAGAGCAATGCGCTCCCGGTCAAAAACGGCATCCACGCCGATCTTGTTAAATTCCTGGATGGCAACCGGGGCGGTGATATCATTTCCCAGAGCCATGTCAATGCGGGCATTGACCAGGTCGCCGGGGGAAAGGTATTTTTTTCCTGAAGCTTTGGCCAGGATCTTTTCTGCCATGGTATGCCCCACGCGAATTTCCTCCTTTTAGCCTAGCTGTAGGCTCGAGCTGCGGTTGAAGAGTGTTTTTCCGTTTCTATACTACTATAATTTTCAAATCTTGTATAGAAAGAATGTGGCGCTACATCCTGGCGTCCCGGGTGACTTTCCCTCCTCGCAAAAGGGAGATTTTTCCGGTGCTGACCACTTCCCTGAGACCAAATTCCTGCATCATGAGCAAAAATGCGTTTAACTTGTCATCATCGCCGGTAACCTCCACGATCATGGAATCAGGGGATACATCGATGATTTTCCCCCGGAAGGTGGTCACCATCTGCTGGATATCGCTGCGCTTGCTGGTTTCGGCTTTGACTTTCAACAGCATGAGTTCTCGTTCCACGGAGGTCTCTTCCGTCAGGTCGCTCACTTTGATTACATTAACCAGCTTGTTAAGCTGTTTGACAATCTGCTCCACGGTGAGGGGATCCGCTTCCACGGAAACGGTCATGCGGGAAATACCCGGCTCCATCGTGCGGCCCACGGCGATGTTTTGGATGTTGTAACCCCGGCGGCTGAAAAGCCCGGCGACCCGGGTAAGCACCCCGGGGCGATCTTCGACGAGAATCGCTAGAATGCGTT
>PWRN01000042.1 GCA_003556225.1 Syntrophomonadaceae bacterium | reverse complement strand
GATGTACGCAAGGTCGTCGGCAAAGGCAGAGATGGGATAAGGGCCCTCTGGTTTGTCACTCTCACCATGCCCGCGCAGATCGACAGACACTACCCGGTGACGGTGGGAGAAATATGATACCTGCGGGGCGAAATTTGAACGGTTGCCTGTCCAGCCGTGAACGAAGATGACGGCTGGTTTGCCGACCCCTTGATCATCATAGGCCAGCTTAATTCCCTTATGGATAATCGTCGCCATCTTCTCTTCTCCTTTCTTCATTCTTTATGGGTAGAGCTCTCAAATCCAAGCAAAAAATACGAATTCCTGGGTATTTCGACATAGCTGCATCAATAAGTTATTGGCCTGGCCTGACCGTTTTGCAGCTTCGGGAGAAAAACCTGGCGATCTCCTCGGCGACCGGTTCCGGGGCCACCATCGGCGCCAGGCGCAGAGGGGCCCGGCAAACTCCGTCCCATCGTTTGAGGTAACTCGATGAATCCAAAAATCATTCGTGACATCTGCCATTTTCTAACCCTCCATCATTCTGTTTGATGGCTAAATGGTAATTAGAAAAAATGAGCAGCCACAACTTTCCATTATTCTTTTTGATTTGCTATAGAGCTGTTAAATATCTTGCGGCATTTCCCTTATGCCCAGCTGGGTCAGCAGCGAAAAGAGGTCAAGCACACCCCAGGTTTCAGCGTATTTTCCATCCCTGGTCCTGCTAATCTCGAAGGAATTGACCTCCACGGTTCTACCGGTTGGCTTGATGCCCAGGTATTCTCCGCTGTGAGTGCCCCTCATGGTGAACCTTGCCGCAACTTTATCACCCTCGACCACGACATCTTCAACCGCGATAGATATGTCGGGAAAAGCCGTCCTCAACTCAACGATACCCTGTTTCAGTGCCTCAATGCCCCGAACTCCCTGGCTGTGGTCTACCCAGTCATCAACGAAGAGTTCAACCAGCTTTTCCACGTTGCCGCTGTTGTAGACGGCGACGTCCTGCTCGACCAGTTTGCGCAGTTTATCATGGTTAGCATCTGTCATCGGTGTCACCTCCCTTCATGTAAGGATATCGAACTGCTGATTCCCTCATCAATGCGCTGAGCAGTCAATTGCCTGATTACCTCCTGCATCTCTGCATCTCCATAGGTGGCCCGCAATTTTTCCCAAACTAATCTGTAAAGACCAAAGTATCTGATAAAATAGTTTCCTGGAGTTCCAATTTTCAAGGAGTTTATGTGCTGTTCGCATGTACCGGCTGGAAATCTAATGCAACAACAGGCTCGTCACCGACGACCCACGCGTCATGCCCTGGAGGTAAGAATCCGATGTCTCCTGGACCGAATTCTTCTTTCCTCCCATCATCCATCTGTACGATGAACCTTACAGAAACGATTGTCCACAGAGGGTGCTGTTTCTGGCAAGTTTCTGTTTCGGCATAAGGTGAGAAATGTTCTGTCCATCTCCATCCGGGTTCGAAAGTAAATCGGTGCACACTCCAATCGCCCAAACGCATAATGTCCATTTTAACCAACGGGTATTTTTCTGTTTCATCCGGCTGATTAAAACTCTTTCTCATAAAATCAGTCATGTCAATTCCTCCTATAATTATGCAAGCTTATTACCGGGCAAAATTTATCACTTTCTCTGCAAATAGAACCGGAGCGGTTGTCATTGCATTATGTGCCTGGCCTTCAAGTTCTATAAGCAGGCTTTCAGGAAATGTTATATCAAGCATCTTTGTTGGCTCTATATCTAACAAAAGACTTTCGCTTCCGTATAACAACATAGTTGGGATTGTCAGGTCTTTAAACCGTGCAGCCTCAAACCTGTATTCTGTAAGGGCTTTCAGCTCACGGGGCAGCGTAGGAGCCGCATTCACCATAACATTCCATTGTGGTGTTTCGCGAAAGATGTCAATTTCATTTGCTGATATGCCGACCAGTTTTTCCAGGAACAATATAAGTGCCTTTTCATTTTCTCCCTGGTTTAAAACTGCTTCGATTTCAGCAACAATTTCTGGGTCCTCATCATGAAAACCTTGGGGCTCGTAGAGGATAAGTTTTTTTAGATTTTCCGTTCGCAGTGCCGCTTCCAGTGAAATGAATCCCCCATAGGAATGGCCAAGCAGGATCACCGGCTCGTCAATCATATCAACAACTGCTGCGACGTCCTCGAATTCCTGCTCAGCCCTGTAATCCGCGGCATCACCGCTCTTACCGCGCCCCCGGCGATCGATTACATAAACTGTGAAGTGTTCAGCCAGTAGAGGTAGGACCATCTCCCAGTGAGTATGATCAGCTGTGGTCCCATGGACAAGAACCAGCGGCGGACCTTCTCCGGTTTTCTCATAAGCAATTAAAGTTCCGTCTGCTGACTTAACTGTCTTCATAGCAAAAAAACCCCTATTTTTTGGTTTGCCGGCTTCTTGTGTGTATCAAGAAGCCCTTTACCATACTAAATGTAGCAACAACTCTATCCCCCTGCTACATACGCCTTACATTTCCGCAAATACTTTCTCAAAGAATTGTTTCATTTTAACGGATACCGCTTCCGGTTTGACCCACACACCGGAATGCCCTGCATCCGGAATTTTGACAATGGTTGAATTTG
>PWRN01000062.1 GCA_003556225.1 Syntrophomonadaceae bacterium | reverse complement strand
GCCAGGTGGTTTTCATTAAAAGGAATCCTTCTCTGGTATTCCAGGAAGAAGGGGTTTTGTAAGGCCTCTTTCACGCTTTTGCCCCTGATGTTATCCACGGCGAAGTGCACGAAAGCGCACGGTTCAATGTCTCCGGCGGCGTTGATGTGGAAATACTGCCTTCCCCCGGCGATGCATCCGTCGACGTAGTAACCGTCGTTCCAAAAATCGGCGATGAAAATGGGCTTGTTTCGACGAAGCTCCCGGACCCGGTCTACCAGCCAAATCCGCTGCCGGGGAGTCAGCATGAGGTCCACATTGGCATCCCTGCCCACGGGGACATAGTGGAATGCCCAAACATAGAGGACACCCTTGTCGATCAAGAAATCAATAAATTCTTCACTGAACAGTGTTTCCACGTTGGTCCGCATGGCCGTAATGGAGGCACCAAAGAAAACCCCTCGTTCACGCAAGCGATCCATGGCGGCGGTCACCTTTTCGAACGTGCCCGGGCCTCTCCTGTCGTCTGTTTGCTCCTGCCAACCCTCCAGGCTAAACGAGGGCGATAAATTGCCCAGTTCAGCCAGTCGATCGGCCACTTGATCGTTGATCAGGGTACCGTTGGTGTAAACCATGAAAAAGGACTTGGGGTGTTCTGCCACAAGATCCAGCAGGTGTGGGTAGATAAAAGGCTCTCCCCCGGAAAGCACGATCCAGTGAATGCCCAGTTCCCTGGCTTCCGTAATGATGCGGCTGATCAACTCCGGTTCCAGCTCGTCAGTCTGGTTATACTCCCCGGCCCAACAGCCTTTACATCTCAGGTTGCAGGCCGACGTGGGGTCGATCAGGATCGCTGAGGGTACGTTGGCGCCAATTTCTTGCGAGACCCGGTTTCGAACCTGTTTCCCCAGGAACGATCCTTCGATAATCCAGGAATTGATCAGCTTGCGCAGCATTTCAGGGTTGCTGGCGACGCGTTTGACTTGCGGCATGATGCCGGGATCGCTCTCAAATTTTTCCTTGACGACTTCAATCATTTTTTTATGGTGAGGCAGGACGGCGGTTCTTTGCAGGAAGTGTAGGATGGTGGTCAGGTTTTTTTCCGGGTCGCGTGTTAGGTATTGAAGGGCTCGATCCAGCGCCAGCTCGGCTGCCAGCCTTTTGACTGCTGCCATTTTCATTGTTCTTCCCTCCTATCGTCCTATAACTGAAAAAGAATATTAGCTAAAAAAACCAAGATGCTGAATGAATATATCATATTACCCAGTTCTTGGTGTTTAATCTTGTTCTATATTTTATTTAAACAGAGCATGGCGCATCTGATTATTCTATGTATTCCTTATATACAAAATTATACACTTATGCGGTGATCCTGTCAAGGATAGCCATAGAACAGGACCAATTCTTGCATTCTGCCCGGGAATAAGCGATAATAGGCAAAAGGTGGACTGCGTCCTTGTTCAAGGATCCATTTTGCAGCATGGAGTAAATCATGAACCAAAGGGGTGTGCAGCAGATGCCAGTGGTGCAGGTTGAAATGCTCGGGGGGCGTTCCCTGGAGCAAAAGCGGGCCATGGTCAAGGAGGTTACGGAGGCGATTGTCAGGACAGTGCAATGCCCGCCGGAGGCGGTCAAGATCATTATCCGGGAAATGGAACCTGAGCATCTGGGAGAAGCCGGCGTTCTCCGCTCGGATATGAAGTGAACTGCTGCATGTTGCGGCGCGGCAAACGAAAGGGCTGGGCCAGGTTTCTTCTGGCCCAGCCCTTTCGTTTGCTATGCAAAAATCTGACGCAAAAGGGTTCAGTGTAGATGACAATGCTACTTTTCCCTTGGCTGTCCTGGTTTGTGGATCATTTGCTTCGTTGCCTGGGGCAGTTCCACCCAGGCCAGTCTCAATGCAGAGCGAGGAGAAAGGCTTCCAGGCGATCCATTCCCTCCCGAATATTCTCCATGGAAGTGGCATAGGAGAGCCGGGCGTACTCCGGGGCTCCGAACCCCTGGCCGGGCACCAGGGCAATGCGGTAGTGCTCCAGGAGCAATGCCGCCATGTGATCGCTATCCTCCAGGCGTGATCCCTGGAATGTTCGGGAAAAGGCGCCCGAGAGGTTGGCGAAGAGATAAAAAGCGCCTTCCGGTTCGATACAGGAGATATAAGGCATATCATTGATGCGTTTGACCATGTAATCTCTACGTTCGGAAAAGGCCTGCCGCATGGATTCCACGCATTCCTGGGAACTGGTTATGGCAGCCAGGGCGGCTTTCTGGGCGATTGAATTGGGATTCGAGGCCGCGTGACTTTGAATGCTGGCGATGGCTTTGGCCACATCTTTCTCTGCTGCGGTATACCCAATACGCCAACCGGTCATGGCATAAGTCTTTGAAGCCCCGTTTACCGTGATGGTCATTTTCTTGGCCTCTTCGCTGAGTGAGGCGATGGAAACATGCTCGCTGTTCCCGTAAATTAGTTTCTCGTAGACCTCGTCAGAAACGATCAGCACCTGGTGGTGCACGGCGAAAGCGGCGATTTGGGTGAGTTCTTCCCGACTGTATACCTGGCCCGTGGGGTTGCAGGGGCTGTTCAGCACCAGGGCCTTGGTTCGGGGTGTGAGCGCCCGCTGCAGG
>PWRN01000002.1 GCA_003556225.1 Syntrophomonadaceae bacterium | reverse complement strand
GATTCCTGTATTATTATGACGGCTGAAAGAGAAAAAGGTTTTGTCGTATTCTCAAACAGCAAAACCTTTTCCGTTTTCGCCTTGAGCCTCGCTGCGCCGACTGATGTGGAAAACAGGCGATTCTACCCGGGATCTCCGGCAAGTGCCATCACGGCTCTCCACTGTTCGTCGTTCACGGGCACAACGGAAAGCCTGGGGATACGCAGCAAATCCCATCCTTCCCATGGATTTTTCTCTTTATCGCTTTTCCGGTTCGCAGCGCTTTCCTTGATCTGCTTCAGGGTGACGGGTTTTGTTAACGCCCTAAGCGGTTTCAGATCTACAACAAATATCCGCGTGCCAGGGTGATCCGGGTGGATATATGGATCGCTTGCCACTTCAGCCAGGCCGACAATCCTTCTTTCCTTACCCGTGTGGTAAATTAAAACCCGCTCGCCGGAGCGCATGCTGGCCAGGTTTTTCTGGGCGAGGGCTCCCTTTACGCCGTCCCAAAGGGTTTTCCCTTCAGACAAGAGGTCCTGCCAGCTGTATGTTTCCGGTTCTGTTTTGAGCAGCCATCCCCCCACCCGATCAACCTCCTTAAAGCATCCATGATTCCTTCCATCATACAGGCGAAAATTGTACCGCTAGACGGGCATCAGCCGATCGGCATTGGCGAACAGCAAAAAGGCAACAATAAAACAGTAGATGGCAAAATAGAGCAGGCGGCCCTGCCGGAGAAAATGAATTAACCAGGCAATCCCCAGGAGCGAAAAGACGAAACTGGTCAGGAAAGATACCAGGAGTGGGCCTAACCCGATGTTCGCGATGATTTCAGCGCTGGGGTCTCCCCAGGCCAAAACCGATGACCCCAGGATCACCGGGATGAGCAGCAGGAAAGAGTAGCGCACGGCCGTCTCTCGAGATAACCCGGCCCAGAGAGCGGCAACCAGGGTTGCACCAGACCGGGAAATCCCGGGAAGAACGGAGATGGCTTGCCCGACACCGACCACCACGGCATCCAGGTAGGTCATATTATCTTCGGCGCGGCGGCCGTAACTGCGAAAGCGTTCAACGATAATGAGGAAAATCCCGGTGACCATGAGGGCAAACCCCATAAAAATGGGGGTTTTCAGGGCATCGGCAGCCATGTTTTTTAACAGCAACCCCAGGATTCCCGTGATACCCGTTGCCAGGAGAATATAGAGACCGTAGAGAAAATAGACCCGGTTTTCCGGGGTGGGTTGTTGAAAATAACTAATGAAACCTGCAAGGAGATGAATCAACTCCCGACGGTAATAGAGCGCTACCGCAAAAACCGAGGCGATATGTAAAATAATTTCGAAAGCCAGCCCGGGGAAACGGTAGCCCAGCAGCAGTTCGGTAATAATGATATGCGCCGTGCTGGAGATGGGAATAAACTCGGTGATTCCCTGGACAATGCCAAACACGATTGCTTCCGCATAGTGCATGAAAACCCTCCTGCATCAAGATAGTGTCTTTTTGCCCCTATGGGCAGTGAATCCGCGGCGGACGTTTCAGGACAGCGATAACCCGTATACAGTATATTACGGCATACCGGTAAAGGCAAGCAGTACTAGACCGATCCCCTTTCCTCTTCAGGCCCTCAAGCCTGGCATGAACACCTTTTCGCTCGAACAGCGTCCCGGCAAATGATTTTCTAGAATAAAGCCCTGAAGGATTTTTATTAGAAAAAAAGAATATACTAATGAGAACGATTCTGAAGCCTGATTTCACGATACTGTCCTGGCTGGGAAAAAATAATTCTTTTGGGAGGAAACTGCTTTGAAATTGCTTGCGTTAACCGCCAGTCCCCGCAAGGAAGGAAACACCGAACTGCTGCTGCGTTCTTTTTTGGATGGCATTGAATCTGCAGGATGGGAAACGGAAACGATCCGGCTGAACGATTTAAATTATCGCCCCTGCCAGGCCTGCGACCGCTGCGCACCAACAGGCAAGTGTGTCGTGCAGGATGATATGCAGCTGCTTTATCCAAAAATTATCGCCTGCAAAGCCCTGGTACTGGTCACACCCATCTACTTCGGCTCCCTCTCCGCCCAGCTGAAAATGTATATCGACCGTTTTCAGTGCTGGTGGCATGCCAAGTACAATCTCAATAAACCTTTTATTTTGCCCGAAGAAGAGCGACCTGCGTACTTTCTCACGGTCGGAGCTTTAAAAAACAAGGAGTACAGCGAGAGCGCCCGGAAAATTGTGGGCGTCTACTGCCATATCGTCAACCTGAAGCTGCGGGGCTCCCTTTGCTTCAGGGGCTATGATGAGCCGGGGAGCATCGCCGGGGAGCCTAAAAACCTGGAAAAAGCCTTCCAGGATGGCGTCGCTTTCGCCACAGAATAATGCCTGAAAATCTTTCTCCAACCAGGAAGCCGGGGCAGCTGCCCCGGCCTTTCTTTTTCTTATAAAACCCTGTAACCCAGGGGCACATCCCGGTCCACGGTTAAGAGCGGCACCTGCCCACCTTCTAAAACCACACCCAGCACCAACACTTCCGAGACAAAGGGCCCGATCTGTTTGGGAGGAAAGTTGACCACGGCAACCACCAGCTTGCCCGGGAGCTCTTCTTTCCGGTACGTAGTGGTAAGCTGTGCGCTGGACTGCTTCT
>PWRN01000106.1 GCA_003556225.1 Syntrophomonadaceae bacterium | reverse complement strand
TGGATATCGTACCGGGAGAAGAAGGACTTGAAGGAGCAGAGGAGCGCGGCGCAGGACCGCCTGATTTTGTTGCTGATTTACTCAGAGCGGTTGGGGCCTCTAATGTTGCTATTATGCGGATGGAGCAGCTCCAGATCAACGGGCAAGCCCTGGAGTCCGAATCAACGGGCAAGCCCTGGAGTCCGATCTTCCTCCGTTCATCATGAACGGGCGCTTTTTGATCCCGATCCGTGCCGTGGCCACGTCTATGGGCGCGGAAGTCAATTGGGATGGGGAAAAACAGGAAATTGAAATTACCAGGGACGATGTTTATATCTTAATCAGGATCGGCGAAGAAGAAATACTCGTTAACGGAGAGGTGCAGACCATGGATGTCGGCGCCCAGATTTTTGCCGGCCGAGCTTTCGTCCCGGTGCGTTTTGTGGCCACCGCCCTGGGTGAAGACGTAAGCTGGGATGCCGAGGCAAGAACCGCTTTCATCGGCGGCCCGGGCGGCAACGACGCTGCTGACGAAGAGGAATAAACCGCCGCAACCCGGGCAAGCGCAAGCTGCTGCTTCGGGAACAGCAGGGCTAGCAGGCCCTTTTGGGTAGCTCCGGAGATCTGACATGATCATCCGGGGCTATCGCTCTTTTTGTGTCCTATTCTGGTGGGACGCGGGGGCGGGGTATTTGTCCCAATTACCGGTTTCCGGGTGACCTACGAGATTTTGATAAAGAAAAGGCCACAGGCTGCAAAAAAGCCAAATATTATGGTAAAATAAAACAAGGTGTTTGGACCAGGTGGCAGAAACTTAATGGGAGTTATTGATGATTTGATTAATTAAATAGAAATAATACTTTCTAGAGGTAAGAATAAAGGCGGATATTCTCGTGGAAATAATAATCTCACGCCATGCAAAGCGAAGAGGTAAATTGTATGGCATCTCAGAGAACGTTATCATTGACATCTTAAGCGAAATGGAATTAACTGACGGACACCAGGAGTTTATTAAAGTTGTTGCAGGGTATAAGTATCCGTGGAAAATTGTCGTTCATGTCTCATCTGGAAAGGCTACAGTTATCACGACTTATCCTTTGAAGAAAGGAAGGAAAAAATGAAGGTATATTACGATGATGAAATAGATGCTTTGTATATAAAACTTGGAGATGAAACGCCCGATGGGGTAATTGAAGCCGCTGAGGGAATAAACTTTGATACGACTTCAGAACAGAAAATCGTGGGCCTGGAAATATTAGATGCATCAAAAAGAATAGATTTAAAAACGATACTCTCTTATTCGGTTGAGTTGAAAAAAGATCTTGCGATTAAACCGTAAAATGCATTCTGTAAAAGCATTCCTTCACCGGGGAAACCATGTTCTACGTTGACTTGTTTACTGCCTGGTAGAGAAAGCCCAGATCTGTTATCTTGCCAGGTTAGAGGCAGGGATCCTTGGTATTGTTCAGTGTTAGCGAAGCGAAGCGAAGATTTGGGGACATTTATCTGGTTTTTGAGATATGTCCCCATTTCTCTTCGGGAGGCAGAAAAGTGGATTTGGTGATCCACGAGAAGAACCCTTTAAGAACCGTCCCCGTGGATCGCTGCGGATCCCCACGGTTCGCTGGGGGGACTGTTATTGACATATGTCAGAATTTAGCTATAATTAAAGTTAACAGGGGCATTTTCAAAGAAGGGGATTTTTAAAAATTGTTCGGAGGTGTTGAACATGCCAGGAAGAGATGGAAGTGGCCCGGCAGGTCCGGGAAGCGGTCAGGGCCGGCAGCAGCAGAGCGGGCCTGGCAGGGGCAGGATGGGCGGTCCCGCAGGTGCAGGCCCGGGAGGTTCGTGTGTCTGTCCCAAGTGCAATGTTAAGGTGCCCCATCAACAAGGCGTCCCCTGCATGGAAATGGAATGTCCAAAATGCGGTGCGCCCATGGCCAGAGAATAGTGAAGAGGAACCGGGTGCTGCTAATTGAGGTGGGGGTCGCTCAAAACACTGCTGGAGCGGCCCTTTACTTTTTGTGGGACAGGTACCCCGTCCCCCTGTCCCAGGGAGAAGCCGTAGATATTTCTAGGCAGCAGGAAAAGTAAGTTTGCAGGAAATTCTGAAAAAATGGCGAAATCATTCAATATATGGAAGCAGTGACCAGCGAGCCGTTCCTGGACGCAGCAGGCCAGCTGTGAACCGGGTGCATGACCGACCATAGCGGAAGTCGGGCTTTTGCTTTTATTTCGGGTTTCCGGAAAGGGGATATGTGAAATCTAACATTTATCCTTGCAGGGTTGGACCCAGTCGTTCGGAAATTAGAGAATTAAACTTATGAGGCGAAGGAACATGCTGAGCATCACGAACCGCAGGGAAAGGCATGCATGGCTGCTCATCTTATTGTGCCTAATGTTTCTGGCCGCGCTGCTGGTCCCCGGCCAGAAGGTGTTTTCTCAGACGGAAAACGGGCCCATCCTGGTCATCGTGCCCGAGACGGCTACGATTGAGGTCGGGGAGACCCAGCAGTACCGCGCTTTTGTCAGCCATGACGGGGGAGAAACGCTGGGCGAAGAGCTGACGGAACAGTGCACCTGGAGTGTGGATGACGCGGCAGTCGGTGAGCCCAGCGAAGAGACCAAGGGGCTCTACCTGGGCGTAGCGCCGGGCG
>PWRN01000069.1 GCA_003556225.1 Syntrophomonadaceae bacterium | reverse complement strand
TTAACCCTGGTGCTGGTTGCGATTAACTCGTTAACCATGCTGGTCCTTTACGCTCCTTTGGGCAACTATCTCTTGGGCGTGGCGGAGATGCCCATCCCCTTCTGGACAATATTTTTCAGTATCATGCTGTATGTTGGTGTCTCCCTGGTGGCCGGCTATATTACCCGCAAGCGGCTGATCAGCAGCCGCGGGATCCAGTGGTATGAAACCGTGTTTTTAAAGAACATGGGAACGATTTCCATCGTGGCCCTGCTGGCCACGTTAATTTACCTCTTCATGCTGCAGGGAGACGTCATCTTGGAAGCGCCGCTCTCCGTCCTCATGATTGCCATTCCTCTCACGCTGCAGGTTCTCATCATTTTTACGATCGGCTACCTGGTTTCCAGGCTGATTAACCTTACGTACGAAGAGGCGGCTCCAGCTTCCATGATTGGCGCCAGCAACCACTTCGAAGTAGCTATCGCCACGGCTGTAACGATCTTCGGCCTGGGTTCCGGGGCTGCTCTCTCCACGGTCGTGGGCGTGCTGATCGAAGTTCCGGTGATGCTGCTCCTGGTTTCCATCTGTCTGCGGACCACCCGCTGGTTCCGCTCCATGCGCGAAGAGAAGAGTATGAGCGGTTGGTAGAGCAGGGAGGTTGCAGGTAAGCAAGAGACATATTCATCCCTGTACTCTTCGCTTCTTAATCAAATCCGCAGTTTACCTGCTTTAGAACAGAAAGTTGGTGGGCATATGAATGAATTATCTCCTTTTTTTAAAGCGCTTTGCGAAGATGTGCGCCTGAAGATCATTGCTTTACTAATGCCCCGGGAATTGTGTGTTTGCGAGATCATCGAACAGCTCAACCTTTCTCAGCCGGCGGTGTCCCATCATATGAAAATCTTGAAACAGGCCGGGTTAGTAAACGATCGCCGGGACGGCCGCTGGATCTTCTATTCACTGGACAAGGAACGTTTTATGCAGCTGGAACATCTGCTGGATGAGCAGCTCTTCGAGCCGGTCCGCAATTGCCCCAGCGAAAGCGGCAGCATACCTAACGCAAAGTGCCGCTTGTAAAGATCGAAAACAGTTAATCTTGTGAAAACTGCATCCCAGCAGCTCAGACCTCAATATTCCAGCCTGGATAGAGATAAAGAACCACACAGCCAGGTGTCTTATCCTTTGCGCGGATCCATCTAGCTTAACTAAAATAAAAGTAGAAGATAGATGATCGCTAAGAAAGGGGATTCCCGTTATGTTTGAAAAAGTAGTATTAGCCACCGACTTTTCCCCGGGAGCACAGAAATTATTGAGCTGCCTGGGTGAACTCAAGCTGGTTGGCACAGAAGAAGTTATCCTTACCTGGGTGATGGAGATCAACTTTGCCGGGGGCCCTACCAGCTCTGTGCAGGATGCTCACAGGAAAGCGCTCGAAGAAAAAGGAAGGCAAATTGAAGAAATGGGGTTTAAAGTTAGTTATGAAGCTCCCATTGGGATGCCCGCCCGGGAGATCCATGCCGTAGCGGAAAAAACCGACGCTTCGTTGATCGTCATCGGTTCCCGCGGGAAAAACAAGATCCGGGACTTTTTCCTGGGAAGCACGGCATCTGCGCTAATCAGGCACGCAACCATTCCTGTACTGCTTGAGCGTATTGAGTTGGTCAAGAGCAAGGGAGAAAAGGACCTGCAGTTGGTTTGTGAAAGAAAATTAGAATCAATCTTGATGCCTACGGATTTCTCGCCGGTTGCTGCAGAAGCTGAAAAGGTTGTCAGCGAACTGGCTGCGCATGCCGGGAAAATAGTTCTGGCCTCGGTCGTTGACGAGGGTGAAACGGAAGAAGAGATCTCCGCGCTGAAGGATAAGGCGTCCAAACAGCTTGCACAACTGGGTGATAGCTGCAAGCTGGTTTGCCCGGAAGTGGAAGTGAGAATAGAAACGGGTATCCCGTCGAAAGAGATCAAGAAGATTGCGGATGAAAAGAATACAACCCTCATTGTCCTGGGGATGCGCGGCAAAGGAGACGTGGAAGGCCTGGTGCTGGGCAGTACGGCTGAAACGGTGGCCCGCACATCAAGAAGGCCCGTGCTGCTTGTCCCCCTTGCAAAGGGGTAAGTCTCACATGCTTCACCTTCAGCGCTTTTTAATCTAACAATGGTCCCGGGTCTTGCTCTGGGGGAGGTGATGGATTATGCAATGTGAGAACTGCGGATTGCTGGAAAGCGCGGGAGAAGAACAGGCATACTGTGTGCGTTTTGAAAAAGACCTGGCTTCCCTTCAATCGGCTAATGCGAGTGATTGGCGCTGTCCGTATTTTATGAAGATCCTTCTAGAAGACGGGGAACGCCTGCCACCCCGCCAGCATCTTTTTATCCAGAATGCCGATTTTCGGGGCAAGAAAATGAGGGGGCCGATTTAAGCGGCTTTTACTGCGCAGACCCTCATGGGCAGGCCTCTATCACTTGCGTTCAAGGTCATGATCATGGATAATAACAGGGGAAAAAGGGTCTTCAAGAACACATTTTTTTATTGCAGCACTTTTATTGCCCCCGGCAACAAAGGGATCAAATTTGAGAAAGGGTGAAGATGCATGGATGTTAAAATTTTGGGACCGGGCTGCCGGAACTGCCAGAAGCTGGAGCAGGAGGTCATTAACGCCCTGGCCGAGCTGGATGTGGCGGCTGAGGTGGAAAAGATTGATGACATGAATAAAATCATGGAGTACGATGTGATGATGACACCGGGCCTGGTGATCAACGAAAAGGTAAAGGTGTTCGGGCGTGTGCCCAAACGGGAAGAAATTAAAAAATGGATCCAGGAAGAGCAGTAAACGTGATCATGGCAATATGCTTTGAGAGATTCTAGCAAACCCAGTGAGCCGAGGGCAAACAGGAAATTGATTGTGTAGATTAAAAATTTGTTACCAGCAAGCTTGATTGCCAGGTAAAACACTAAAGGCAACCAGGAGAAGTGAAAAGGAATGAGCACACCTTGAAGGAATGGCAAAAACTGCTTCTACTCATCGGCGTATTTCTGGCAGCATATTTCATTCCCTTTGGCCATCCTACAGTCGAAAAATCTGTGTTGGAAGCATTTCACATGCTGCAGGAGTATGCCCGGGAGCATGTGCTTTTCTGCCTGGTACCGGCTTTTTTTATCGCCGGCGCCATTGCCAATTTTATTTCCCAGGGGGCCATCTTGAAGTACTTTGGCGGCGGGGCAAACAAGGTGCTGGCCTACTCCGTGGCCTCGGTCTCCGGGACCGTCCTGGCCGTCTGCTCCTGCACCGTGCTGCCGCTGTTTTCTGGGATATATAAGAAAGGTGCCGGTATCGGGCCGGCAACGGCCTTCCTCTACTCCGGCCCGGCCATCAATATTCTGGCCATTATCCTCACAGCCCGGGTGCTGGGCTGGCAGTTGGGGCTTGGCAGGGCCATTGGTGCGGTGCTGTTTGCCGTCGTGATCGGGCTTTTAATGTCCCTGATCTGCCGGTCGGAAGAACAGCAGCGCACACAGGCTTCCCTGGACGCCATGGCCGGTCAGCCCGAGGAACGGCGTAGCCCCGGACAGAACTTGCTCTACTTTGTCGTGCTGGTGCTTATACTGGTCTTCGCCGCCTGGGCCCGGCCCGAAACGGCTTCAGGGTTTTGGCACACGGTCTATGCCTTGAAGTGGTACCTGGTGATTATTTTGTTAGCTGCCCTGGCTTACATGGTCTGGCGCTGGTTCGACAAAGAAGAAAGGCAGGACTGGGTGGCATCCACCTGGGATTTTTCCAAGCAGATCCTGCCTCTGCTTTTCGGTGGCGTGTTGGTTGCCGGCTTACTGATGGGTCGTCCAGGGGTGGACGCTGGCCTGATCCCGGCCCACTACATTGAGTCCCTGGTGGGAGGTAATTCCCTGCAGGCCAACCTGGTGGCATCGCTGATTGGTTCGGTCATGTATTTTGCCACACTAACCGAAGTGCCGATCTTGCAGGGATTGATCGGCTCGGGGATGGGCAATGGGCCCGCACTGGCGTTGCTGCTGGCCGGCCCGGCTTTGAGCCTGCCCAATATGATCGTCATTCGCAGCGTGCTGGGAACGAGAAAAACCCTCATTTTTATTGTACTGGTGGTCGTGATGGCGACAATCTCGGGCTTGATTTTTGGCGCGCTTGTTCCCTGAGACGCAATCTATGATGATGATTCATCATTGCTTTGAGTGCCAATCCTTTCGCGGGAGGTGTTATTCCAGGCCGGTGTTAAAAGCTAGAATGGATGCAGGCCTGGATAAATAGATGTATTTACTCGTACTGGTATTAAACAAACACGAGCACGTAAATGCCATCCTGGAACGGTTCCTGGAGATCGGCATTACGGGAGCAACCCTGGTGGATTCAAGAGGTATGGGAAGGGAAATTCTGGAGTGTGAAAGTCCCGTTGTGGGAGGTTTACGCAAGCTTATCTACGAACAGTGTCATCCAAACAACATCACAATTTTCTCGCTCGTTCATGACGAAGAAACTATTGACCGGGCCACGGATGAAATTGAAAAGATCGCTGGTGATCTCGACCGGCCCGGGGCCGGTGTATTATTTGTGCTACCCGTAATTCGCGTGAAAGGGCTGCAGCGCCATAAGAATGAGTAAAAAGTAATTTACCAGCAACCTTGCTATCCCTGCTTCGATTTAGACTCGCCAGGCCTTTTAATTCCCAATCTTGATAAATACGCGCATGAACGCCTCTTATTTTTAGAATTTCATTCTGTTTGGTTGTTATTTTTAGGAGGTATATCTAACTTTTGACTGTTTACAACCAGGCACTCGCCCTTGCTTTTGTTCTTTTGCTGGGATTGCTGGGAGGCCGCATCGTTGAAAAATTTAAGGTTCCCATGGTGGTAGGCTTTCTCCTGACCGGAATCGTTCTAAGTCCCTCCTTGACCAACTTGATCCCGGCCAGCATGATCGAGGAACTGGAGATCTTACGTGTTTTGGGCCTGGGTATGATTGCCATGATTATTGGTGGAGAGCTTGAGATCGCCAAGTTGAAAGGTTTGCTGCCTTCCATTCTGGATATTACGCTCCTGCAGGTTTTCGGGACCTTTGCTGCTGTCTTTTCCGCCATGCACTTCATCATGGGCCTGCCCTTGCCCGAGTCCCTGCTGTTGGGGGCTATTTCAACAGCTTCCGCCCCGGCTTCCCCCGTAGCGGTCGTCCGTGAGTACCGTGCCCAGGGGGTTTTTACCCGGACACTTTTGGGCGTCGTCGGATTTCTGGATGCAGTGGCCATCATGTTTTTTGCCATAGTCTCCGCTTTTGCAGGAGCTTCTCTGCGCGGGATTGCGCTTGTACCTGCTTTTTTCCTTGAACCCCTGTGGAAAATCTTCGGCTCGATCATGCTGGGTGCCGGTGCGGGTTTAGTCCTACTCATGGCGTTACGTTATATCAAGAGAAAAAACCAGGTCCTGGTGCTCCTGCTCGGCATGGTTTTTCTCATCAGTGCTTCTTCCCACCAGGTCGGTCTTTCTCCCCTGCTGGCAAATATGATTGCCGGTGTGACCGTGGCCAACCTGTATCCCAGACCCGAAATATTCCAACGTTTTGAAGACATTGAACTGCCCGTCTTCCTGGCCTTTTTTCTATTGGCCGGGGCGAGTTTGCGGCTGGATATCCTGGCTGCTAATTGGCTGGTCGTGACGGTGTATGTGCTGGTGCGCGGTTTTGGCAAGGTAGGAGGCACGTTTCTCGGTGCCCGCCTGGCCGGCGCCCAGGAATCGGTACAAAAATACCTGGGTTTTGCCATGTTTTCTAAAGCCGGGGTGACCATAGGTCTGATCATGGTCGTGCAGGATCAGTTTCCGGAAATTGCATCTACCATCGTGGCCGTGGAGCTTGCTGCCGTCGCTGTTTGTTCCGTGATCGGCCCCCTGGGAGAGAGATTCGCCGTGCTTTCCTCGGGAGAGGCCTGGTCGCGCTAAAAAAGTGCTTTCCGCTTTTTCGTTCTTTTATAATTGCCTCTGCGGGTCGAACGACTTTCCAGCAATCCGGGCCACTTTTTTACTGGTGGCTCTACTTTTCTTTGCGTCAGGGCGATAAATAAGGTATAATGACTGCAAAATCATGAAGCGGGGGAACAAGATGGCGGGTATAATTCCCAGTCCTTCTAATTTTATTGAAAACATCATCAACAGCGACCTGGAAAACAACAAGTACGGGGGAAGGGTGCATACCCGGTTTCCACCGGAACCCAACGGGTATTTACATATAGGACATGCCAAGTCCATCTGTTTGAACTTTGGGATTGCCCGGAAATACAACGGGCTTTGCAACCTGCGTTTTGACGACACCAATCCCAGTAAAGAGGATATTGAATACGTCGAATCCATTATCGAAGATGTCAAGTGGCTGGGCTTCGACTGGGAAGACCGGCTCTATTTTGCCTCGGACTACTTTGAGCAGCTTTATGATTACGCGGTCCAGTTAATTCAAAAGGGTAAAGCCTTTGTGTGTGACCTGAGTAACGAGGAAATGAGGGAGTACCGGGGTACGCTTACGGAACCCGGGCGAGAAAGCCCCTACCGGGATCGCTCCGTGGAGGAAAACCTGGACCTGTTTGCGCGGATGCGGGCGGGCGAGTTTCCCGATGGTTTTCGGGTTCTGCGGGCCAAGATCGATATGGGCTCCCCAAATATGAACATGCGGGACCCGGCCCTTTACCGCATCTTGAGAGCTACCCACCACAGGACCGGGGACGCCTGGTGCATCTACCCCATGTATGATTACGCCCATCCCCTTTCCGATTACCTGGAAAACATTACTCACTCCATCTGTACCCTGGAATTTGAGGATCATCGTCCCTTGTATGATTGGGTGCTGGAAACCCTGGAGCTGGAAGAAAGACCCCTGCAGATCGAATTCGCCCGCTTGAACCTCAGCCAGACCCTGATGAGCAAGCGCAAGCTCAGGGAACTGGTGGAACAGGGTTTTGTCGACGGCTGGGACGATCCCCGCATGCCAACCCTCTCGGGTTTGCGGCGCCGGGGCTATACACCCGAGTCTATCCGGGATTTCTGCGATCGGATCGGCGTGGCCAAGAGCAACAGCGTCGTGGATATGGCCCAACTGGAGCATGCTGTGCGGGAAGATTTAAATCGGCGGGCCCAGCGGTTCATGGCCGTACTGCGACCCCTCAAGGTGGTTATTGAAAGCTACCCGCAGGGCCAGGTCGAAGAATTGGATGCGGAAAACAACCCGGAAAATCCCCAGGCTGGCTGGCGCAAAATTCCTTTTTCCCGGGAACTCTACATCGAGCAGGATGATTTTATGGAGAGCCCTCCCAAAAAATTTTTCCGCCTCTCTCCAGGCCGGGAAGTGCGCTTGAAGCATGCCTATATCATTAAGTGTGAAGAGGTGATCAAGGACGACGCCACGGGGGAGGTCCTGGAGCTTCGCTGCAGCTACGATCCCCAGACGCGCAGCGGTGCCGATACCAGCGGACGAAAGGTCAAGGGCACCCTGCACTGGGTTTCAGCTGCCCACGCGCTCCCGGCGGAAGTGCGTCTCTATGATCACTTACTGAAAGAAAGTGCCCCGCAGGAAATCGAAGAAGACGAAGATCTGCCGGGGCGCGGGGAATTGAAGCAGATGCTTAATCCCCGGTCCCTGGAAAAACTTACCGGCTGCCAGGTAGAAGCGGGCCTGAAGGAGGCCGTGCCAGGACAGGGTTACCAATTTTTGAGGCAGGGCTACTTCTGCCTGGATGCGGCAGCAGGGGATCAATTGGTTTTTAACCGCACCGTGCCTTTGCGGGATACCTGGGCGAAAATCCACAAACCCGGAAGGCCCGGGTAAAGAATCGTTTGTCACAACGAATCCGGTCCGGTTCTGTGGGTGTTGGGTCTAAAACAGTTCCGGACCTCTATTTTTAAAGGGCTGGAGCCGTGAAGCAGATGCGAAACCAACGGGTGATTGAATCGTTAAAGTGGTTTGTGTTGGGCGCGGTTGCTGTTTATGCCTTTGGGCCCTTCTATTCCTTGCAACCGTTGCAAGGCCTGGACCGTGCGGGGCACTGGGCGATCAGCTGCATCATCTTGGCCCTGGCGGCCTGGATGATTTATCCTAACCGGCTTCCCCGCGGTGTTACCGGTGTGCTGATGATGGGGCTCATGCTCATTGGCGCACTGCCTTATGAAGATGTTTTTTCGGGATTTACCTCTTCTGCCGTCTGGATTATCATTCCGGCCTTCCTCTTCGGACACGTGATCCAGGAAACCGGGCTGGGAATGCGCCTGACGGCCATCATTTTAAATCGTTTCCAGGGAGATATTCTCCACACCGCTCTTGGTTTAACGCTGATCGGCATCGTTTTTTCCATGCTGACTCCTTCAATCACGGTTCGCATCGCCATCATGATGCCGATTGTACTGGGAATCATCAAAGCCCTGCAGCTGCCCGGACGTTCCAGGGAAGCGGCTTTCATTTCCCTGGTGGCGTATACGGCGATTTTGATTCCAGGAAACGGTTGGTTAACGGGCAGCCTGGTGGGGCCCATCAATATCGGCCTGTTATCCCCGGAATTGCGCCTGGGCCTGGACTGGTTTAACTATACTCGGGCCCTGATCCTTCCCTGGAGTGTCATCACCGTGTTGTTGCTCCTCTTTCTTTTCCTGGTGTTTCGTCCCAAACATACGAGCGCAGAAAATGCAAACGTTTATCACGGGATCACGCTTGAACCCATTTCACGGAAGGAAATTTCCGGTGGTGCTATCCTGGGTCTCTGTTTTCTGGGGTACTTGACCACTCCGTTGCATGGGTTGGACTCCGTGACGATCACCGCCGTAACCCTGTTCTTGCTTTTTTTTGCGGGGACCCTGTCAGTCCATGCCCTTTCGACCGGGGTCAACTGGGATGTGGTGCTTTTCATCGGTTCCATTATGTCTATCCCCATGATCCTGGAGAAGATCGGCCTGATCACCGTGCTAACAGAGGGGCTGGAACCCCTGGTAAGCCAGGCTGCAGCCCAGGTATATCTTTTTGTTTATGCCATGCTTCTCCTGATCTTTTTCATCCGCTTGCTGGACGTAGCCTGGGGATTGCCTTCCCTGACCTTGTTGATGGCTTTCGCGCCTTCCCTTTATGAACTGGGGATCCATCCTGTCGTGTTGTGTTTTTTAAGCGGGGTGATTCAATGCTTTACCATCTTGCATTACATGTCGCCCTTTGCTATTATTTCAAGTAACCTATTAGAAAACCAGGGTTGGTCAGAACGCCATTTAGTCCTCTATGGGTTAGGTTTTATCCTTGCTGTTTCCCTGGGGGCGATTCCTTCCATTTGGTACTGGAAACTGCTGGGTTTACTCTAGCGAATAATCGTAAGGTTTTTTCTCCATCCTGGCGCTTTATCTTCCCGGGTTTTCCTACAAAGGCAGGACCGGGAAACGATTTGTAGAATATTGAAATACGGCTTTAAAGTTTCGAAAGGCTTCGCTTGCGTGGAAAAGAGGCGAATTTATTTGGAAACCTGCAGGTGCCAGGGGTGTGGGCTCAACATAATTGAAACGCAAGTTACTTCTCACCTGGTGCACATGGGATATTCCCTGGCGAAATTTCCCCTGCTGAGCTTTGAGCGGCTGAATCTCTGCCCGGCATGCCTGGAAAAACAAAAAGTAAGAGATAAATGGGAGAAACGGGTTGCCCTGGTTCTCTTGGCCCTGGTTTGCTTTTTCCTGGGACTGGGTTACCTGATGTTATTCAATCTAGTTTAATTATTTTGAACAAATGAAACATAATGCTTTGCTTCTTTCTCGATAAAGGGGTATAATATGATTAATATGGATGAAGTTTCCTAAGTTTCGCGGCCGTTTTCCTGTTTGGCCTCAGCAAACATCGGATTTACCTGAATCAAAAGGCGTACAGGGGTTTCAGCAAAGCCGTCTCAAATGGAATTAAGTAAACCACAGGTTCATATGGACTGATTGTGACTGTTCAGCAGTTCATTTTTGTCTTGTTAAAGGTGCATTATTTCCCCGGGTCAGGTCGAGTTGATGCATGTTCTGATGACCGTTATCATCGAAGGAAACACCAGCATGAAGCGATATTGCGCTTGGAAAGGTTATTTCACATGAAAAAAATTGCATTAATCGAAATTAAAAGCAAGGCGGGGAATGTTTTTGAAGTCTCCAAGATGCCGCGCCTGGGCCTGCCAGCCCTGGGGGCGCACTTAAAAGAGGCAGGGTATGATGTCTCTCTTTATGCCGGTGCGGTTGAAAAACTCAAGTGGAAAGAAATCCTGGAAGCGGACCTGGTGGGTCTTTCCATCATCAGTGTTACCAGTACGGATTCTTACCGTGTAGCCGGATACCTTCGATCCCGGGGGATCCCTGTGGTCATTGGTGGCATCCACGCATCGCTGATGCAAGAGGAGGCTCTTCAGCATGCTGATTATGTGATCAGGGGGGAGGCGGACTTCACCTTTCCAGCTCTGCTGGAATGTCTGCAAAAGGGGGAGGAGCCTTCGGATGTCGCAGGGGTTTCCTACTGGAAAAACGGCGAAATGGTTCACAACCCCGGCCTGGGAGCCTGGGTCAACATGGATGATTTACCCATTCCCGATCTAAGCCTCTTCGTACAAGGAAGCCCGCTTAAACCTTTGCAGGCCGTCCCGGTGGCGACCTCCAGGGGCTGTCCCTTCGACTGCACCTTTTGCTGTGTCACCCAGATGTTTGGCCGCCAGTATCGCTATCGCAGCGTGGAACTTGTCCTGGAAGAACTTTCACGCTATCAGGGGAGAAGCATTTTTTTCTGCGATGATAATTTTGCTGCGCATCCCCGACACACAAAAGAAATGCTGCGGGGCATGTTGGAACGTAAGATTAAACTGAGAGGTTGGGGGGCGCAATTTCGGGTGGAATCGGCCCGGGATGATGAACTGATGACCCTGATGCGCCGCACAGGTGGCGATATCGCCTACGTGGGCCTGGAATCGATTAACCCGGAAACATTGGAGGCTTACAACAAGAAGCAGAGCGTGGAAGATATTAAAGAATCAATTCGGCTTTTTCACGATTACCGCGTGCGGGTTCACGGCATGTTTGTCCTGGGAAGCGACAGCGATACCCTGGACACAATCCGCGAAACAGCGGAGTTCGCCCTGGAAACCCGCATTGATTCTGTCCAATTCATGGTCCTGACCCCTCTCCCCGGCACCGTCCTTTATCACCAAATGGAAAAAGAGGGGCGGCTCTTGACCAGGGATTGGGAGCTATATGATGGCATGCACGTGGTTTTTCAGCCCGCCAGGATGACTCCTGAAGAACTGCAGGGGGGCATGTACCAGGCCTATCGGCGTTTCTATTCCCTGCGAAACGTGTTTTCCAACACGTTCTTAACGGGATGGCAGTCATCATTATACCGGGGCATTGGAAGCCACATGGTCCGCCAACTCTATCCCTATTACAAATGGTATGACCAGGTATTGGGTCGTTTACAACAGGAACTAAAGCCCGAGCAGAAGTCCGTTGAAATCAAAGTCCTGGGAGCTGTGGACAGTCCAGACCAGGGTAAAGAGGCCGCCCTGGAAGTGCTAACCTCGGAAAACCGCGGTATTTTCTATGTTAAGCTGCGGGGATTACTCAATAAGATGAACCTGGCTCAACTGAACCGCACGTTAAAAGACATGATTCCGGCTCGCTGCCTGCGCCTGGTGGTGAATACAGAAGAATTGTCCTTCTCTTCACAGAAGACCACCGCGGACTTTACGCGATGGATCAACCGGTTGAGCAAACGTGTGAGCAGGCTGCAGCTGCAGATCGGGGAAAAGCAAAAGGGAATGATGCGCGGTTCTTACTTAAACAAGATCCTGAAGTTTGCCTGTTTTTCAGAGCCCAGGTTGGTTAGTGACCTGCCCCAGGTTCAAGACCCTTTTAGTAAAGATCGCTAGGGCTGTTTAGCTCGCAGCGAGCATAGTCGCATCCACTCCTGGAGGAAATAGTTCGCGCTGTGATACCATGTGTTTTGCCCATCCGCATCGTAAGAGGTGGCGGATAATTTTTTTCCAGCATGATCTTGATCGTTTTGTCTTTTTTCCAGGCCTTTCGTACCTTTTTGCCGGTTTGTTCGTTAAAGCAATTGAGAAGAATTTGCACAATGAGCAGGGGAGAAAAACATGAAGAAAAAATCGCGCCACGCGTGGGCGCTACTCGTTGTTTTCATGATGTTGACTTTTCTTTTCCCCGGCACCGCCCGGGGCAGTACAGCTGTTTCTATCTTGTTAAACGGCAAGCCCATTGAAAGCGACGTCGAAGCTTACATAGATGAAAATTCCCGCACCATGGTCCCCGCACGTTTTATTGCCGAAGCGCTGGGCGGAGAAGTGGCATGGGATGCGGCCAGCCGGAAGGTGGAGATCGCCAGGGGCGTACTTGGGGTGGAGCTTTATATTGATGAAAACATCGCCCGGGTTGACGGAAAAGATGTGGAAATGGACACGGTGGCTGTGATTCACCAGGAACGCACCATGGTCCCCCTGCGCTTTCTCGCAGAAACTTTCGGCATGGATGTAGACTGGATCGCGGAGACCGGGACTGTTACGCTCACAAAGGTTATTTCCCCCGATGAAATTCGAAACGGCCTGGTTAAGGTTACCGGAACAGCCGTCAATATTCGCCCCGGCCCGGGAACGGACTATGAGCCGGTTATTTCAAAGGTTTTCCAGGGCGATGAGCTCTTCATCACGGGTCAAACCGGAGATTGGTACCAGGTAACCAGGCTGGCAGAACACGACAAGCCAATGGGCTGGGTCGCGAGTTGGCTCGTGGAGCTGCAGGAAACCGTCCCTGCACCGGAAGCGCCCCTTCCCGGGGAAAAAGAAACCACGGATGACGAAGAGAAAGAGGCCAGGCCCATCCCGGTTTTGCCCGGGGACCTGGCAGGACTTTCCAGCAACCGGTCGGCCCTGGTGATGAAAGCATCCGTCAACCTACGGGCGTCCTCCAGCCTGGAATCTCCCGTGATCGGCCGGGTTTCCTCTGGCGATTGGTTGGAAATCATCGACGATCGGGACGGCTGGTACCAGATCCGTCTGGCTGATGGTGAAACCGGCTGGGTCGCCGCCTGGTTGGTGGCAACCCGCTATGAACCCCCTGGAAAGGATAATTATCCTGTTCCCCAGAGAAACAATCCCGGACTCATGATCGCAAGCTGGACTGAAAAGGCGGCCCCCGAAAACCCCAACGAGGGGGATTACCCGGAAGGTATCCCGGAAAACCTACCGCTCCTTACAGATATTGAAGTATTTCAGGGGGAAAAAGAAATTACAATTCGCGTGAAGGCGAACGGCGCGCTTTCTTTACCCCACGCTCTTCGGCTAACCGATCCGTACCGCATGGCCTTCGATTTCCACGGGATCCTTGCGGGGGAAAGGGACAATAGTTTTGCGCCGTTGCAGATTCACACCTATCCCGTGATGCAGGTCAGGGCAGGGCAGTTTGAGCAGGAAACCGTGCGAGTTGTTGCCGACCTCAAAGACAATATCGTGCACTCGGTCGCACGGTTAGATGATGAAAATACCGTGGAGATTGTACTGAAGCCCGTCTTTCCCATGGAAAAAACGGTTGTCATTGACCCCGGTCATGGGACGAGGACGAATTGGTCCAGCACGGACCCCGGTGCTATCGGTCCAACAGGCATTGCGGAACGCGATGTGGTGACCAATATTTCCCGCAAACTGGGTGAAATACTGCTGAGTCAGGGCTACGCCGTTATTTTTACCCGCCAGGAGGATACCGGGTTGACACTGGAGGAGCGCGCCGGGGTGGCCAACCAAACGGGGGGTGTTTTTGTAAGCGTGCATGCCAATGCCCACCCGGACCGCAGTACGGCAGGGACGATGACCTTTTATCCCGGAACACGGGGCGGGGGGTCCGAAGAGCTGCTTTCGACCTCGAAGCTACTGGCGGAACTTGTCCAAAGAGAACTGCTATCGCACTTAAAACGCCCCGATAAGGGCGTGAGGCAGGCTAATTTCGCCGTTCTTCGCAATGCCCACACCCCGGCTATCCTGGTCGAGATTGCTTTCCTTTCCAACCCTGAAGAAGAAAAGCTTTTGGCCCAGGAGGATTTTCAAAACCGGGCTGCCCTGGCGATGGCCCAGGGTATTCAGAAATATATGGAACGGCTCCAGGATGGATCAAGGTAGGGGTAGTCTTCGCGGTAGTGACTTCCGCGGCTTTCTGTCCGCTCCAGGGCCCCTTCCACGATAAAGCGGGCCACCAGGAAGAGATTTTTTAATTCCCATCCCGCCCGTTCCCGGGGGATCCAGGGTTCAGGGGGGGCTTTTTGTTGGATGAACTTTTTTGCTTCTTCCAGGTTTGACGCGTTACGCGTAATCCCTGCCTGATGTAACATCAGCTTCCCCAATTTCTCTTTCAGTGCAGCGCATGGCTCGTGGGTTGGTCCGCATGGGCCATTTTTGTGCTTGCCGGATCTTTCCGGCTGCTCCTGGCCTGTCAGTCTGCGAAGCCCGGAAAGGCTACCCTGGATATGTCTGGCGGTGCGCACGGCAAAAACAAGACCTTCCAGGAGAGAATTGCTGGCCAGGCGATTGGCCCCGTGGACACCGCTGCAGGCTGCTTCTCCGCAGGCATAAAGCCCCTTGATCCGGGTCTCGCCGGATAACCCGACCCTGATCCCGCCCATGGTGTAGTGAGCGGCAGGGGAAACGGGCAGCCATTGCCGGGCCAGGTCATAACCGTGCTTGAGAGCCATTTGATAGATTGTAGGAAAGCGTTCTTGGATAAAAGCCTTTCCTCGCCGGGTGATGTCCAGGTAAACACAGGGACTTCCTGTCAGCTCCATCTGTTTGGCGATGGCCCGGGACACGATGTCCCGGGGCCCGAGCTCCGCCGACTCACAGTAGTTGCCCATAAAGCACCTGCCAAACTTGTCCCGCAGCACTGCTCCTTCACCGCGAACCGCCTCAGAGACCAGGAAGGGTTCTACATTGCTTTCATCATGAAAAACCGTGGGATGGAACTGCACGAATTCCATGTCAATGATCTCTGCCCCGGCTCGATAGGCCATGGCAATTCCATCACCTGTTAGCACCAGATTGTTCGTGGTCCTCGCATAAACTGCACTGCATCCACCTGTGGCCAGGATCAAGGCCCTGCAAAATATATGCTCCCCATTTAATAGTTTAACGCCGAAAACCTGGTTTTCCTGGATAAATAGGCCGACAGCATAGGTGTTTTCACGAACCGTAATGGTGTCCCGGGTCAGGGTGTGGCCCATCAAGGTTTCTGAGAGCAGCCGCCCCGTGGAATCGCCCCCGGCGTGTACAATTCTTCGTTTTCCGTGGGCACCTTCTTGTCCCAAGTCGAGTTTGCCTGCCCGGCGATCGAACGAAACACCCATGGCGAGGAGTTCCTGGATCCGCGCCGGCCCTTCATTTGTCAGGACATCTACGGCCTCCTGGCGGCAAAGTTCGGCACCCGCTTGCAGCGTATCTTCGGCATGCTGCTCCGGGCTGTCGTCCTCCCCCAAAGCGGCGGCTATGCCCCCTTGAGCCAGCCAGGTATTGGAGCTTTGCAGCCCGTTCTTGGTCAGGAGGCATACACGGGCAAAGTCGGCAATTTTCAATGCGGAAAAAAGCCCGGCGACGCCGCCGCCGATGATGATCACGTCATATTCTTTGGGATCTTGCGGGGGCATGGATTCATGCTCCTTCATGCATTCGATTGCTTTCATTATCCCACCTGTGAGGTGTCAAGTCAACTGTAACGACAGCATGCCAGTGAAACGACAGCATGAGCCGGTTTTATTCCAGCTAACCACCGTGATGCTGCACGAGAAAAAATTTTGACACGTGGTGGGTCCGTAACATTTTTCAAAATCCTGCAAGGAGATGATAGAGTTTTTGGCGAACATTAAGAAAATGTCCGGATGTATTAATCTTGGTGTCTCAGGAAGGCAGGTGCAGCCCGGTGGACGGGCAAGACTATGACAGCAGTTTTTGAAAGGCTAAAACTATTTTTTGCGGAGAAAAAAAATAGGTATATTACTATTACCCTGGGGTCGGTCTTTCTGGTTGCTGTGCTCTTGTTAGGGATTGCTCTATCGATTTCCCCCCCTGCCACGTTCAGTTTTATTGAAATCACCAACATGGATGCCGGCAGGACAGAAAGGCTCGATCTTCGAGATGGATCTTCCCAAGACAGTATCTCCGTGGAAGAACCCGAAGATATAGAAAGCTTTTATGCCTTGATCTCGCCTTTAACTTATCAGGAGATGCGAAAATTGGAAGCAGAGCCGGCGTGGCAGTTTGCCGTAGATATTTTTCAGCCTGGGGGCCACTTTATTAGGGTTGAATTTACCGATGAGCTGGCGTCCTTTACAGCTTACAACCAATCCGAGGGGCAAGCAAACGTGACCGGGGAGAAAGGATACTACCAGGTGATCGCCCCGGAGGCAGACGTAGACATCGTCGCTTCACTTGGATCATTCTACGATGAAATATTTTTAGCACTGAAGGAGAAAGAAGCAAGCGAACAGGAGGAAGAAATCCTGGAGGTTACCGTTAAGGAAATCAATCCGGCCATTGCGGTCGTGATCAATAATCACCCCGCTTCCCGACCTTCTTCCGGGCTGCAGAAAGCGGATCTGGTCTATGAGTTCCTGGTGGAAGGAGGCTCCACGCGCTACCTGGCTGTTTTTCGAACCCTGCAGGAAGCAAACTTCAACATTGGTCCTATCCGCAGCCTTCGCCCGTATTTTGCGGTCCAGGCTCTTGAGCACGGTGGGATTGTCGCCCACAGTGGATACTCCACGCGAACCCGGCAGATGATCCAGGGCCTAGGTGTGTTCCAGATTGGAGATACGGGGAACAATTTTTGGCGGGACTCTTCCAGGAGGGCGCCTCACAATCTCTATACCAACATCAATAACCTGTACCGGGTTGCAGGTGATCGCCCGCAGGTCATGGATAAGACCTATGTGCTGGATGAAGAACAGCCCGCTGCTATTTTCGGAAAGGCGGATACGATCGAAATCGATTACAGCCCCCACAATCGCGTGCGCTATGAATACGATCCGGAAGAGAGGTTATACTACCGGTTTATCAATGGTGAACCCCACACCGAACTGGAAACCGGGGAGCAGTTCACCGCGGCGCGGGTGATTATCCGCCATACTCCGCACCGCAATGTTCCCGGCTCCGAGGGCTTGGTTGATATAGAACTTCACGGTTCGGGTACGGGCATACTCTATGAAAAAGGATATGAATACCAGGTTACCTGGGAAAGAACCGGTGAGCAGACCGTTTATCAATACATCCGGGGAGGGGAAGTGGAGCCCATCCACGAAACGACCTGGATCCAGGTCGTGCGGAAGTGAGGGAGTCCCGGCGGAGAAGCGACATGGAGGCCGACCTGGCCAGGTCAAACCATTAAAAATATGTTTTTTTCAAGCTGTCATCATAAGGCGCTTTTCTCCCCGGGCAGCTAATTTGAGGGCACATTTGACAGTTCTCAAAAGGGGATGCTGTCGGGAACGCGATGCCTGAGAGGGTTTTAACCGGTGTCATGAGCATGTTCTCTTCCAGGGTAACCCCGATTTTTTCATGAATGGCCTCTTCTGTTAAAAGGGCAAATAGTTTTTTTTGTTCGCTCAAGGGCCAGTCCTCCAGCGAGCCCGGGGTCATCTTGGAAATACATTCCAGGGCGTAGGTCTTTTCCAGGTAGCGGAGAAACTGCGCCTGTGCCTCCGACAGCATGACATTTCCAATTTCATTTACATAATAGCGGTCCAGCATGTCATCCAGGGAATGCAAGAAATCTTCGTAGGTTTGCCCGCAGGTTATGATATAGACAAAAGCATTTTTTGCATTTTCCAGGTTTACTTTTAAGATACGGCTGTTGAACTCGACGTCGTTAACGATAACCGAGCTTTCATCCTTAAAGCAGACCGGGCAACGCTTGTAGAGCATGGCCGGCTTAATTTTTTCATTCGCTTGTATGAGAAGTTTCTCTATGGCTGCGGTATGTTTTTCCCTGCTTGTCGTATTCATCCGGGACAATACCGTGGCCGTTTCGACCGGGCAAGGGATATGGGTTAAAAGTTTCAAGAAGAAAAACCTCCGCTTTCCTTAAAGATAAGAAGTAGTTGTATTATACTCCATTGAGTAAAAAGTTCAAGGCATATGATCAAGAAATGTGTCATCACGAAAAGTGCCGGGGACGCACGGCGCTGAAATATCCCGTAAGGTTTTGAGGCCTCCCCTTTACGGCAAAGTTCTAGTTTGTGTGAATTGCAGGAATAATGCGATAAGTGTAGAATGATCAATTATGGACACTGCTGAACAGGTTAGAGATTAGGCCAAGGGGGAGTGAAGAGAGTGAACAGGCCTTTCTTTTCTCATAACAGCCAGGTTGTGGAAGAACTATATGATAAAACCCAGAAGTGGTATACCCTTTTTTATTCCGATAGAAATAGCCTGGCGCTGCATTACGGTTTTTGGGATGAAAACACCCGCACAAAAAGAGAGGCGCTTTTAAACCAGTACAGGGAAATGGCCGCCTTGCTTGAGCCCGGCGCCGGGGATGTAATTCTGGACGCCGGGTGCGGTGTAGGCGGGGCTTCGATCTGGCTGGCCCAGGAAACGGAGGCGGAGTTTGTCGGGATCACGCTATCCTCTGTGCAGGTTAACCAGGCGAAAAAATATGCTGCGGCCAGGGGAGTTGCAAAGAAAGCCACTTTTCATGCAAAGAATTACTTCGATACCGGCTTTGCAGATGCATCTTTCGATAAAGCGTTTGCCATCGAAAGTTTTTGTTACTCGTACCCGGAGCCGGAACGGTTTTTTTCAGAGATGCATCGTATCTTAAAGCCGGGAGGACGGGTTGCCGTTTCTGATGCTTTTTTACTGCGCGAGCTTAAAGCAGAGGAAGAGTTCCAGCTGGCCCGTAATTTCTGCCGGGGTGTTAAAATGAACGGATGGTCCACGAAAGAGGAAATTGTAGAGGCCTTAAAGAAGAGCGGCTTCACGAATCTTCGTTATGTAGATAAGACAGGCGAAGTCGCAAAAAGCGTCCGTGATGTATATCGCCTGGGCACGCTAACGCTTCCCTTTTTTTACCTTTTAAAACCTTTTGGCCTGACCTCCAGAGTGGAAACCGATCATTACCTTTTTGCTTGCAGCCAGCGCGACCTCTATCGCCAGGAGCTGGTCGGATACGGGTTGTTCAGCGCCGAAAAAACGCAGCGAGATTAACGCTAGAAGAGCTGGAAACCCCGAGCCATGCGGACCAAGGGTCAGAGAAGAAAACCGCCCTATGGTCTTTTATTTTGTCTCTTACAAGGAATAAGGACGAGAAGCGTTTAGAGATATGATAGCCCTTTTGCAGAACTTTTTTCGTTTTTGCTTGTGGAGGCAGGGAAATGCTTAAAAATAAAGAACTTACAGAATAACAAAATATTCTATATAATGAGACAGGCCCGGTGTTATTGTAGCCCCAGCGCACCAGCCTGGAGATCAATGATTGAACCATAAGAACCTTTCGGGAGGTGGTTATACGTAAAATGATATGCATACAATGACCCTGCTGCTGCAAAATGGGATGTATTTCAGAACTTCTCCCACAAAAAAAGATACACGTCTTTTCCTGGCAACAACGTGATGCTTGAAAAGGAGGTCATGAAGTGAGCGAAACGAGTTCCAAGATAAAGAACATATCCCGGATTCAATATGATCCAAAGCCTGCTGAGTACTGGGGCCCGACACCCCGTGAGGCCAGAAAAAAGGCCGTGGCTAAATCAAAAGCCCTGGTCGACAAAAGCATGACACTCAAAGAAGCCGTGCAGAAACATATTAAAGACGGCATCAATATCGGCATCGGAGGTTTCGTGAACACGAGAATTCCCGCCGCGATCATCCAGGAAATTATCAGGCAAGGCGCCAGGGATTTAACCCTTTCTTTTCAATCCAATTCGATCTGCTGTGAGTGGCTTGCCGGGGCCATGATTGTTGATCCAGATCGGGTCTCCATCAAGCGTGCGGAACTGGCCTGGTGGGGATATGAAATTATCGGTATTGCTCCTTTGTTGCGATACCTGAACACCAGCGGCAAGATCCAGCTGGATGACTACACCAATTACGGTATGTCTGCCCGGTTCAAAGCGGCCGCCATGGGGATCCCGTTTTTGCCCGTGCGAGACCATGGGGGAACGGATATGGAGCTGACAAACCGGGGGAAAATGGTGGAGTGCCCTTTTAGCGGGGAGAATGTATACCTGGTCCCGGCCTGCCATCCCGATGTCGGGCTGGTCAACGTTACTGCCGCGGATATATATGGGAATGCCCGGATATTCGGTGCCCAGTGTACCTGCCAGGAAATCGCCCTGGCTTCAATCCATACGATCATGACGACTGAAGCAATTATTCCGACAGAGTCTATTCGGTCTTACCCGAACCTGACAGAGATACCTTATCCGGCCGTTGATGCAGTCGTGGAACAGCCTTTTGCTTCCTACCCCGGGGCCTGTTACGGCAATTACTGGTTCGACATGGATCACCTGCGGTATTATCGAGGAATTTGTGACGAATTCAGGAAAACGGGCAAGCGGGATGGCTTGAAGAAATATTTCGAGGAATACATTTTTAGCTGTGAAACCTCTGATGATTTTTTGGAAAAAATCGGGTATAAAAATCTGCTAAAGCTGCGGAAGATGGACGGTGCCCAACCTGTTATCCTCTAACCAAGGATAGATAAATGACCAACTGCATGCAACCGGATTAACCCCGATGCGGAAAAACAATACTTGATACGATGGGAGGTATTTTTATGGAATACAGTGCCGTGGAAATGATTTCTTATACAGGCTCCAGGGTCTTGGAAGATGAAAAGATTGTCTTTGTAGGTACGGGCTTACCGATTATTGCTGCCATGCATGCCCAGCTAACCCATGCGCCCAACCTTTACATGATTTACGAAGCAGGGTCCCTGGCTCCTATCCTGGAAATCGGGATGCCCCTGTCCGTGGGTGATACCCGGGCCGCCCGCAAAGCCTGCTATTTGAAGGGTCTCTGCGCGGTTTTCGAGCTAACCCAACGGGGATTCGCCGATTACGCATTTATTGGTGGGGCGCAGATTGACATGTATGGCAATGTCTGTTCACACCTGGAAGGTGACGTTTACGAAAAACCCAATATTCGATTTCCGGGGAGTGGTGGGGCCGGAGCCATGGCCGCCAATTGCGAGAAAACCATCGTGATTATGGCCCTGGAGAAAAGGAGGTTTGTCCAGCAGGTAGACTTTGTGACCAGCATCGGATTTGGGGATGGCTCCCCGGATTACCGGGAAAAAGCCGGGGTAATGGGCTCAGGGCCTTACAGGGTGATCACCCAACATGCGCTCTTTGGCTTTGATGAGGAAACAAGGAGAATGAAACTTTTGGAAGTGGCCCCCGGCAAGACACCCGCAGAAGTCCAGGACAACGTCTCCTTTGAACTGCTCATGGATGAGAACGTGAAGGAAATGGCCGTGCCGACAGAACAGGATTTAAAGCTCTTAAAAGAAGAAATTGATCCGGAGGGCTACTTCTTAAAACGGGTTACGCGTTGAAAGAAGTACAGGGTATTAATTGCGGACGGGCCTGCACGAAGATACGTTCGGGCTGCCGTACACCTCTTGATGATCGGGGCCAGGCAGCAGCAGGATTCTTGCTGCTGCCTGGGTTTTTTAGCAAATCTGTATATACTTGGTTATCAAGCTTACTCAGACATAAACCCTTGTTTCCCTGCTTGCCCTTAGCGAACATAGGATTTGCCTGCATCAATAGGCGCGCAGGGGTCTCAGCAAAGCCGCCTCCATCTTGAATAACGCATAATCGGCATGATATGCATGCTTTTCTTCTGAAAGATCGACTTTAGCTAGAAGGGGTAATCCGCGGGTGTATCCGGGTATTACCAGGAATGACCTTTTGTGCTGTGGCGCAAATCAAGAACGCCTTTGTGCCTTCTATTCCGGTTTAAAGGAAACTATAGCTGCTTTCTGTAGAAGCCTGAGCAGCAGGAATCGCCGGATCTTTTTGTATTTCGATATTTATGGTAAAATGAATTATCTTTTCATGTTCGTTATAATCAAGGAGGCGCACAGTTATGCCGGAAATTACGGTCAAAGCCTTTGCCAAGCTTTATTTCCTTTTTAAGGAGAGGGGATGGGATAATCCACAGCAGTACAGGTTTGAGCAACCCATGACCGCGGAAGATTTGCGCCAGGCACTGGACATTCCCAAGGAAGACGTGGAAGTGGTTTTTATTAATAACCTGATCCACCCCTTGTCTACGCCCCTGGAGGATGGTGACCGGGTGGCTTTTGTCCCTCCGGGTATCCCTTCGGTGCACCGTTTCTGGCTGGGCTTTTATGATACCAAGGGAGATGCTAAGACCCGGCAAGATGAACAATGAACCGTGTGTTGCTCCAAGACAAAGCTGCTTCGCCGTTCGCCGGAAGTAGCTTTTTATTTTGCAGGAAATATGCTAAGATAAATATACAGAAAATTTTCACTTCACGTGGGCATGAAGTCCGAGGGGAGGCTTTTCGATGTCGAATGACGTGGTGGAAATACGTTTGCACGGCAGGGGTGGACAGGGTGTTGTTTTAGCCGCGAACCTGGTTGCAGAGATCGCTTTTCAAAGCGGCTACATGCCCCAGTCCTTCCCTTTTTTCGGCGCAGAACGCCGGGGTGCTCCCGTGATCGCTTTCGTTCGCTACAGCCGAGAAAGCTGTCTGCCGCGATGTCGCATCTATGAACCTTACTGCGCTGTAGGATTCGACACAGATCTGCCCCGGGCCGCGGTGCTTGAAGGGCTGCAGCAAGGAGGCTTGCTGCTCTTGAACGGCCAGGGAGCCGCGCTGCAGAGCTGGATCGAGGAAGTAAACAATCGCCGGGTTTTTGCCCTGGATGCTACCCGTATTGCCGCGGACCTGGGGCTGCTTTCCTCAGGAATGCCCCTGGTGAGCATGGCGATGGTGGGCGCCCTGGCGCGCGTCTTATCCCTGGGAGAACCGAAAACCATGCAGGAGATCATCCAGCGCAAGGTAACGAGGCATGTACCGGCAAATATTGAGGCCGTGCAAAGAGGTTATCACGCGGTTGAGGAGGTGTTCCTGGATGCCTGCGCCGGATAATGTCCTGGGAATCGATTTTGTGATATCCAGGGGACTGGAGCCTACCCTGGTTAACCACACGGGTTTCTGGCGGTTTTTGACCCCGGTACGGGAAGAAAAACCGGCCCCCTGCCGCCAGGACTGTCCCCTGGGTAACGGTATTCCCCACTGGATGCAAAAGCTGCAGGAGGAGGATTGGAGCGGCGCCTGGAATGTGATGGAACGCTATAATCCCTTCCCGGCTTTGACTGGATATGCCTGCTACGGGTACTGCCAGGAAAACTGCAACAGGAGCTTCTACGATGAAGGGCTGGACATCAGGGAGTTGGAAAAAGCTATCGGTTTGTGGAAACTGGAACAGGGAAAAGCAGGAAAGATCCAGTTTCGTCCCTTTGAGGGTATCCAACCCGGGGTTCAGGGTGCAGCGAAAAGCGTTGCGGTGATCGGCTCTGGGCCAACCGGCTTAAGCGCGGCCTATTACCTCAACCGTCTGGGTGTGAATGTGCAGGTTTTTGAAAAGCTTCCTGCGGCAGGAGGTTTGCTGGCCACAGGGATCCCCCCGGAGCGGCTGCCCAGGGAGATTCTCCAGCAGGAATTGGGCCTGTTACAGCAGGCCGGCGTATCCTTTGTCACCGGTATAGAGGTGGCTGCAGGCGATAACCTGAAAATGCTGACGGATTCCTTTGATGCCGTCTTGCTGACAGTTGGAGCACAAAAGAGGCGTTTTCTCGGGATCCCGGGAGAAAGGTTGCCAGGTGTTTACAATGCCCTGGATTTCTTGCGAAACCTCTACCTGGATGGGGAGCGGGGTTTAATCCAAAACAAGGGGCGGGTTCTCGTCATCGGAGGAGGAAATGCCGCCCTGGATGCTGCATCCGCCCTACGTCGCCAGGGGGCCGCAGATGTTTGGGTCGTTTACCGCCGGGGCAGGGAGGCCCTACTGGCCCATGAATCGGAAATAAGAGCAGCTGAAGCGGCAGGGGTGCGCTTCCTTTTCCACACACGACCCTTGAGCCTTTATGGTGAAAGCGCGCTGGAAGGCGTGCGCGTGATTAAAACCCGACCTTCGCGCCGGGAAGAGGAGCTTCACGATCTCACCGGTTCCGATTATACCCTATCCTGTACGGCAGTCGTTTTGGCGGCGGGCAGCGAGAGCGGGCTAAACGATCTGTTTCCGCAAAATCTGCCCCCCATGCAGCCCGGCGTTGAGGAGAACCTGTTTCAAATCCTGGAGCTTCCCGCAGTGTGCCCGGAGCGGGGGAGTCTTTGTCTTGCCGCGGGGGATGCTGTAACGGGCCCTCAAAACATCGCCCTTGCCATCGCCGGCGGAAGGCTGGCCGCCCGGCATCTCCTGGAGCGCTTCTACGGAAAAGGGTACGGGCATGATTTTTTTGGCAAAGACGAAGCGCAGATCTTAAAAGCTCCCCCGGTGAGCTATGAACAGCTTGCACCTCACTATTACCCCCACCGGGGACGCAGTGACGTTCCCCGGGAAGAAGCCGCGCGCTGTTTTAGCTGTGGTTTATGCAGCCACTGCGGGATCTGCTGGTTCTTTTGCCCCGATGTCGCCGTGGAAAAAGAGAGTGGAGAGTACGAGATTCTCCTTGATTACTGCAAGGGTTGCGGCATTTGTGCCGCGGAGTGTCCGGCAGGAGTTCTGGAGATGAAGGAGCTGAAAAGCGATGCAGATGCTGTTGAGCGGTAACCAGGCTGCAGCCTGGGCCGTCAAGCTGGCCCGTGTCCAGGTGGTTTCGGCTTACCCGATCACCCCCCAAACCTCTTTAATTGAAACCCTGGCCCAGATGTGGGCGGAGGGGACCTTTGCAGGGGATTTTGTCGTGGTAGAATCCGAGTATTCTGCCATGTCATATCTGATAGGCGCGGCTTCGGCCGGCGCCCGATCATTTACCGCTTCCGCTTCTCACGGGCTGGCCTACATGCATGAACTGCTGCACTGGGCCGCCGGGGCCCGCCTGCCCCTGGTCATGGTGAATGTGAACCGGGCCATCGGAGCGCCCTGGTGCCTGGAACCCGACCAGGGTGACAGCCTGTCGCAAAGGGATACAGGCTGGATCCAGTTCTACTGTTCCAGCGTGCAAGAAATCCTCGACACGGTCCTCGTCGCTTTCTATGTCGCCGAAACCACCAGGATACCCTGCATGGTCATCTATGACGGTTTTGCCCTTTCTCACATCTACGAAATCCTGGATCTTCCGGACCAGGAACGAGTGGACGAATTTCTGCCCCCTCCACCCGGGGAACCCGCTTTGCCTGCCCCGGAACCCGTTAACCTGCAGCCCCTGGTAACTTCCCAGGTCATGACCACCCTGGCCAGGAGCCGCCACCGGGCCATGAAAACCGTTCCCCGGTTGCTGGGGGAGCTGGAAACGAGCTTTCAAAAGGTGTTCGCACGAAGTTTTACCTTTCTGGAGTCCTTTGGCCTGGCTCAAGCAGAAACCGTATTGATTGCTGCGGGTGCCCCGGCACAAACGGTGCAGAGCGCCCTTCCCGATCTGAACAGGAAACGAGGAAAGGTCGGCCTGATTCGCCTCAAGCTCTTTCGACCCTTCCCGGGAGCGGAACTTTATCAGCTGTTGGAAAATACAGCGGTCGAACAGATCATTGTGCTCGATCGGAATCTCTCGGCCGGGGCCGGGGGGATTTTCGCCCAGGAGATCCGGTCCGCCCTACAGCAGCATGGTTTTCAGGGCAAAGTCCTGGAATTCAACCTGGCCGGAGGGCTCGATTTGACGCCTGCCATGCTTGAACGGGGATTGGCGTACTTCGAGCAGGTATCGCCGGGAGAACAAAAAGAACCCCTCTGGGGAGGTGATCTGCTGTGAAAAAAACCATCTTGAGCCAGCTCGAACTGGATGAAAAGCTCTTTAGCGGGCACTCTGCCTGCCCGGGCTGTGCGGCCGTGCTTACGGTGCGCCATATCGCCCGTACCCTGGGCGAGGATACGGTGCTGGTGATTACCGCTTCTTGCTGGAGCGTGATCGCGGGAGCCGGGCCCCTGCGGGCCCTGGATATTTCGGTGGTGCACTGCCCCTTTCCCTCAGGTGCAGCGGTAGCCAGCGGGTTGAAAAAAGGTCTCCAGCGTCTGGGTTCTCCAGAAACCCGGGTTGTGCTGTTGGCCGGAGATGGGGGCACCTTTGATATCGGCTTGCAGGGACTTTCCGGGGCAGCCGAGCGCAACGAAGATATTATCTTTATTTGTTATGATAACGAAGCATACATGAATACCGGTATGCAGCGCAGTTCAGCGACACCCTACGCCTCCTATTCGACAACAACACCTGCGCCCCTGGTCAACAAAAACCCGAAAAAAGATATTGTTCATATTATGGCCGCTCACCATGTTCCCTATATTGCGACGGCAACGATCGCCTATCCCTCGGACCTGGTGGCCAAGATAAAAAAAGCCATGGAAATCCGGGGATTCCGTTTCTTTCATATTTTCAGTCCTTGCCCACCTGGCTGGGGCAGCGAAAGTCACAAGTCCATCGAACTCTCCCGGATGGCCGTGGAAACCCGGCTATTTCCGCTCATGGAAGTGATAGGCGGCAGGGAAGTCGTGCTCAACTACCTGCCCGAGAAATATACCCCCGTGGAAGACTATCTGCGGCTGCAAGGCCGATTTTCAAGCCTGGAACCGGGGCATGTGATGATGATCCAGGAGAACCTGGAACGGAACTGGGACTATCTCCAGCGAGCCAGCAAGCGGTATCGTTATGAAGATGAATACTGGTCGTAACCGTGCGGTTCTATCCCCGGGGCGATGCGCCCGGCTTCCTACCCCTTTGTTTCTTCGTTGATCCAGTCCAGGAAAGCCGGGTTGCCACCGTCCAGGTTCCAGGAGACCACGCAGGGCAGATCATATGAATGGTTTTTCCGGACCTGTTCCACCACTTTTTCCAGGAGAGCGGTGCGGGTTTTCCCGACCATCACGACCTCCTCTTCGTTTTGTGCCTTTCCCTCCCAGTAAAAAAAGGATTTCATGCGGGGGATGATGTTGATGCAGGCGGCGAGTCTGGCTTCCACCAGCATCTTGGCCAGTTTTTCAGCTTCCTCCATCCCGCCGGCGGTGATGTAAAACATGGATTGGCTCATCAAAAGTTCCCTCCTTTCACAGAACACAGAATCTCCTGTTCATGATCAAAAGCCCCATCATTCTTAACACTCGATCATCTCTGCCACCATCCGTCCAATACTCAGACAACAGGTTAGACCGGGAGATTCAATCCCCACGAGGTTAACGGCTCCTTCCAGGCCGCGGTCTTTTTCATGTTGGATGATAAAGTCGCGAAAGGCTTTTTCAGAACCCTGCAGCTTGGGGCGAATTCCGGCCATTTCCGGCTGTAAATCCGTCAGCTCCAAAAAAGGCAAAAACGTGCGGGCCGCTTCGTAAAATTCCCCGGCATGATCCGGGTCAACACTGTAATCGAGTTCCTCGACAAAAAATGCATTGGGCCCCAGTCGCAGGCGGCCGTCCAGGGAGCGGGTCAGGTGGACACCCAGGCCTGTTAAACCCTGCAGCGGTGGAGGGTAGACCAGGCGGGACACCAGGTTCGACTTGGCATAATCGATACTGAAGTACTCCCCCTTGCAGGGTGTAATGCGGTAGCCATAACGGTTCAGGTCAATGCCCAGCATGGCAGCGATGCGGTCGGCATGGAGCCCCGCCGCGTTGACCAGCCACTGGCAGTTGAGGGTTTCCCGTCGGTTTTCTGGATCCAGCAAATCCACACGGTAACCTGCCCTGATGCGCGTCACAGCGGTGACCCGGTGCCGGTACCCCATGAGCACAAGCTTCTGACGTGCCTGGAAATCCAGCTGGGACATCAGGCGGTGGGAGTGAATAATCCCCGTGGAGGGTGATAATATTGCGCCTTCGGCGTAGATATGAGGTTCCAGGCGGCGGACCCGTGCTTTTTCAAGATAGACCAGGTCATCAACCCCGTTTTTTGCCCCCTGTTCCATCAGATCCTCCAAAACGGCAATCTCCGAGGGGTCACGGGCAATGATCAACTTGCCCGTCTTCTGGTGGGGGACATCCCAGCGCTGGCAAAAGTCGTACAGGAGGTCTTTCCCTTCCACGCAGAGCCGGGCTTTGAGGCTTCCCCGGGGATAATAAATCCCGGCATGGATAACTTCGCTGTTTCGGCTGGACGTTTCCTGGCCGAACGTTTCGTGCTGTTCCAGCAGGATAATGGTTTTCTGTGGGTGCCTTTCCACGGTTTGCAGGGCAACGGCCAGGCCGATCACCCCCGCTCCGATGATTACAATGTCGGTTTTTTCCATGGATCCTCCGGGCAAGAGAGATTTTTTCACATTATATCGTAGAACAAAAAAAAAGTATACGGACGCGAAGACGACCTCTCTGTTACCTGCGCAGGTGCGATTGCTTTGCTCTAAATACGTTGCTCCAAACCCCCGCTCATATTTTATTCATCACAAAGTGGTGAGTTTGAGCAGGGAAACACGACCCCCATGCCTAATTTAACCCTGGAGATTGATGGGGAGGAATAAGGTGCGCATGAAAAAATGCCTGGACCTGCATCGCCATTTACGCGAATACACTTTTTTTGAAAACGATCCTTCTGGCGTACAGCTTAAAATAGTGCCTTCCAGGCGCATGACGCATTTCACTACACTGACCGGTCCCGGGGGACCGCTACCCGTGTATATCAATGAGTTTTGGACCTCTCGCCAGAGGCAGGCTGCTTCCCTCCATGAGATCTCGTACCGGGCCTGTTTTAAACCCCAGCTGCCCCGGTTTTTTATCGAGCTGTTAACGGAGCAAGGAGATAATGTTTATGACCCCTTCAGCGGTCGGGGTACCACGGTACTGGAGGCGGCTCTGCTGGGGCGGAACGTGATTTCCAATGATGTAAACCCCTTGAGCGGGATCCTATGCCGGCCACGCTTAAGTATCCCGGATTTGGAAGAAATTCATCAACGCTTGCTCGCGATCCCCGTGGACAAGACACGTTTGGCCGAAATCGATCTTTCCATGTTTTTCCATCGGGAAACGCTGGGTGAAATTGTTTCCCTGCAGGGTTACTTGCAGCAGCGGAGCGAACAAGGCCTTGAAGATACGGCGGATCAATGGATCCGCATGGTGGCAACGAACCGGCTGACGGGACATTCCCGGGGCTTTTTCTCTGTATACACTCTGCCGCCCAACCAGGCAGCTTCTGCAGAGCGGCAGAAGAAAATAAACCGAAACCGCCGGCAGGAACCGGAGTATCGGGATACCCGCAGCCTCATCCTGCGCAAGTCGAAAGCCCTGCTAAAGAACATGAACCCGGAGATGACCCACAACCTGCGCCGGGCGGGCTCTTCGGCCCTCTTCCTGGAGAAGGATGCCCGGGACACACCTGAAATCGCCGACAACACCGTTCAGCTCACCGTTACGTCTCCACCCTTTTTGGACGTGGTCCAGTACAGCCAGGACAACTGGCTGCGCTGCTGGTTCAACGCCGTGGACGCCCGGGAAATCGAACAAAGACTAACCGTGACGCGAAAGCTGGAGGATTGGACGGCAGTGATGGCAGGGGTATTCAGCGAGCTGTTCCGGGTTACCCGCACGGGCGGCTGGGTGGCTTTTGAAGTGGGTGAGGTCCGCAGCGGCACCGTCCGCCTGGAAGAACACGTGATCCCCCTGGGCCTGCGGGCCGGGTTTACCTGCGAAGGGGTGCTCATTAACCAGCAGGATTTCACCAAGACCTCGAATATCTGGGGCATTAACAACAATCGCGCGGGGACCAATACGAACCGGGTCGTGCTGTTTAGAAAAGTTACCAGGCCGTATCGACAACCCGCAAGCTTTTGAACAACCCGTAATTCTGCAGAATCAGGTAAGGTGCCGCGAGCCGCTGGTATAAAGCTAGCGGAAAATATACCTCAAAATCCTGGCTGCATACTTTTTGAAAGTTCTCTGGCCGGGAAGGGGTTCCCGGCTCGGCAAGGAGTTCGATGGCTCCACTGCTGCAACAGCCTCCGGGCAGGACGGAAATTTGCCTCACGGTCAACGTGGTGATTCCTTTCTCCTTCATCCACTGCTTTGCCCCGGGGTGAATACGCAAAGGGATCATGATCTAAACCTCCCTGGAAACGCCTTTTTTATCAGCACAGGTCCAAGGCCTGCAACGTTATCGAGGATCAGTTTGTCCTTATCATTATACCATAATGTGATAAAATAGAAGAGTGGGCTGGCATTTGATCAACGGCTGGCGGGCAAGCACTGAGAGAGCTTTATGTTGACGGGTATGCGATGGGGTATGCGATGTCCCACGAAAGGAGGGTGCTGGCGTGGAAAATGAGCAGCGTAGGGCCCAAATCATAGAATTATTGAGAACGTCAGCTCATCCTGTCACCGGAACCCGGCTGGCCAGCCAGTTCGGCGTCAGCCGCCAAGTTGTGGTGCAGGATATTGCCATCCTGAGGGCTGCCGGGGAGCAGATCCTGGCGACTCCCCGGGGTTACCTGGTTTATTCCCCGGAAAACCATGAAAAACGGCCCCGCGCCCGTATCGCCTGCCGACACACCCGCCATGAGATCGGGGAAGAGCTGGGCATCATCGTAGACCTGGGCGGGACGGTTGTCGATGTGTTTATCGAGCACCCCGTCTACGGCGAACTGCAGGGCAGCTTGATGATTTCCAACCGCAGGGATGTCGAGCAATTTAAAGACAAGCTTTCCAGTACCCGCGCCAATCCTCTTTTGACCCTCACCGGGGGCATTCACCTGCACACCATTGAAGCCCCCGACCAGGAGACGCTGGACGAGATCATCACCGCCCTGGACCGGGCCGGCTACCTGGTGAAGTAAGGCTCTTTGCGCATGTTCCGCGAATAACTTGTCATGACAGTTGACAAGACACCTGGACCGTGCCATAATGAATTCAACTTTCTAGCAAAGGATGACCGTTGTGATGAGAAACAGGAAGGAAGTGCTTTTAGAAAAGCTGGAGAGATTAAAAGCACAAAGGAATGCTTTAATCATTGCACACAATTACCAGGTTCCCGAAGTGCTGGATGTGGCTGACTACGTGGGTGATTCCTTTGAATTGAGCCAGAAAGCGGCTGATCTTCCAGGTAAAGACGTGATTGTTTTCTGTGGAGTTTTATTCATGGCCGAGGTGGCCTCCATCCTTTCACCGGAGAAAACGGTCTTGCTGCCCGATTACACGGCCGGTTGCTCCCTGGCCGATATGATCACCGGAGACGAACTCAGGGCATGGAAAGAACAGTATCCCGCTGCCGCGGTGGTTTCATATGTTAATTCGTCTGCAGAAGTCAAAGCTTTAAGTGATGTCTGCGTTACTTCAGCTAACGCTGTTGCCGTCGTGGATGCCCTTCCTCAGGAGGAAGTGCTTTTTGTCCCCGATCGCAATCTCGCGCACTTTGTGGCCTGCAACACGGAGAAGCACATCATTCCCTGGGACGGATATTGTGAATCCCATGATTGTGTCAAACCTGAAAGTGTCGCCGCAGCCCGCCGGGCCTATCCCGATGCCGTGATCATGGTTCACCCGGAATGCACTCCCGGTGTAGTCAGCGCTGCTGACCAGGTGTGTTCCACGGGAGGAATGCTGCGATTTGCCCGGGAGACGGAACATCGAGAGATCGTGGTGGGCACCGAGATCGGGATGCTCTATAGGCTGAGGAAAGAGAATCCTGAAAAATCCTTTTATGCTCTCTCCGGGGATATGCTTTGTCCGACAATGAAACTCATGAACCTGGAAAAGATCGTGGACTGCCTGGAAAGTATGCAGCCCCAGGTCTCCGTTCCGGAAAATATCGCCGTGCCGGCGCGCAAGGCCCTGGAACGCATGCTGGCCACCGTTTCTTAAAGAAGCTGGAACAATCATTCGCGCGGCAGATCCCGCGTTGCAGGAGGAAAATGTGCACAGGTTAACCTATGCAGAACTGGTTACCCGGGCCCTGGCCGAGGATGTGGGATGGGGTGACCGCACCACGGAGAGCATTTTTACCGATGAGCAGGCAGAGGCCTCCATCGAGGCCCGCCGGGCCGGGATCATTGCTGGCATTGATCTTGCCCGCGAGGTTTTTTGCCAGGTGGATCAACAGGTGGAGTTTGCTCCCGAAGTCGGCGACGGCTATGCAGCCGCTCCAGGAGATGTCCTGGTCCGGCTAAATGGGCCTGCTGCCGGCATCCTCACCGGGGAACGGGTTGCCCTTAATTTTTTGCAGCGGATGTCAGGAATCGCGACCAGCACGCGGACCGCCGTGGAAGCCGTGGCAGGGACGAAAGCGCGTGTCACCGACACGAGGAAAACTGTCCCCGGGCTGCGTGTGCTGGATAAGTACGCGGTGCGGGTGGGGGGCGGCGAAAACCACCGTTTCAACCTTTCCGACATGGTGCTGATCAAGGACAACCACATCAAGGGAGCCGGCTCCATTGCGGAAGCGGTGACCCGGGTTCGCCAACACTGTGGATTTCCGGTAAAAATAGAAGTAGAAGTAACCAACCTGGAGGAAGTTCGGGAAGCCCTGGCCTGCGGTGTCGATCTGATCATGCTGGATAACATGGAAAGCGGCGTGATGAGCCAGGCTGTTGCCGTGATCGAAGGCCAGGCGCTGGTTGAGGCCTCGGGTGGCATTACCCCGGAACGATTGCTGGAGGTAGCCAAAACTGGCGTGGATTATATTTCCCTGGGCTATTTGACGACAGGCAGCCCGTCCCTGGATATCGCTTTAAATCTGCAGTAAACGCGGGTCGTTGATCCAGCTTGACGTACCAGAGAGATTCTCGAACACAGGCTTTCTCGCCTACATGGACTCGAGTTGAAGTGCCGCAGGGTTTCCCTGCGGCACTTCATCCCGGGTTTTTTTATGTTTTATGTATGGGGTAAGGGTCTGTCGTGATATTGATGGATAGCGGCGGGTTCTTGGCCCGATGGGTTTCCGCTAAAACCTCAAGTAGCGGGTATAGATGAAGAGGGCGATAAAAAAACCGATAATCGAGGCGATATTCAACTGCAAAGAGAACCCAAAGGTAATATTCAATGCCGCCAGGTCAAGGGTTGTGGGGTTCAGGCCCACAGCCTGGCCGTAACTTAAAAATGGCACGAACTCCTCCAGCGCATTTCCGATCAGGCTTCCGAAGATACTGCCGATCACCAGGAGCAAGATCAACATTCCCGTGTTTTTCGATGCTTTCAACATGAATCACCTCCACTTTTGATCTCGATAAGAACTAAAACTCGAACAACTCGTGGTGGATCTGCCGGCGCTTAATGCCCAGGGTTTGTAATTCAGCAATGACCGCTTTACTCATGGCCGGTGGACCGCAGACGTAGTAATCGGGGACTGTGAGGTCAGAAACATATTTTTGAATCAGTTTTCCATCCACGCGGCCCTTTTCTCCGGGCCAGTCCTCTTGCCGGGACATCACAAAGACCAGGTTGAGGCTTTTCAACTCTTTTTCCATGGTCTTCAGCTCCCCGGTAAAAAGCAGCTCCTGCTCGCTTTTGTTCGCCCAGAACAG
>PWRN01000035.1 GCA_003556225.1 Syntrophomonadaceae bacterium | reverse complement strand
TTATTGTGGCCCCTCCAGCAAATCTCAAATCCTCTTCGATCACATAGATCTTGTACCCAGCATCCGCAAGGCGAAGGGTGCGCAAGGGGTATGTCCATGGCGTTGAACAGCTCGATGATACATGTCCCACATCCTGCCCACAAACGAGAGCCAGTTCTCGCTAGCGAAGAATGAACGGCTCCACAATAAACACGGTCACTGCATGTGCAAAGACTGCCGCAAGCAAGGCTCCCACCAGCCAAAACCGTCTTGCGCGGGATGGTATGCGTTGGGAGCGCAACCACAGGGCAGCAATACCAATGCTCCAGAGCACCAAGAAAGAGATGATGCCCGGCCAAAATACCGCCACGGAGAAACCCACTTTGCAGCTCCCCTTTCGCCTTACCTAAGGTCCTTCATCCTTCGACGCCGCGTACCTGCCACTCTACCCAGACATGCTGGTACCGCCTTGCTGCCCTTCAAGCTTGCATACCTGGAGCAAGAAATGCGAAGTTGAGTCTATCCCTACCCCCGTCACGTCGGTCGCCGGCGCGGTGTGACGACTGCGGTGATGGCATGAAGCAGCTACTTACCGTTTTCTAACCTAACTTCCCCCCCCTTGTGGGCACAAAGAAAGGGCCCGAAGGCCCGTGGGGTAAGGGTTTGTGGATCAGTTATCAGCTGACTTCAATAGACTACGTCTGTAAGCATCCATCGACCGCCACCACCCGAGGGCATCGATCTCGCCCTTGACTTCCTTGCCCACCTCACCCAGGGACCACTGCCATTCGTTCCTTTCATGCCTGCCCACCTTGACCTTAAACTCCACCATGCGGAGCTGGTCCCAGTGGCGAAGGAGCCTTTCCGCCTCCCTGGTCACGCCCTTCTCCCGGAGCTCCAGCTCCATCTTTTTTACCAGGTAGAACGCCAGAAAGCAGATCAACACATGCGCCCTTACCCGCCGGCGAAGGTAGTGGTAGACGGGACGGATCTTGAGGTAGCTCTTGATGTGCCGAAACGCCTGCTCCACCTTGTGAAGACCCCGGTACGCCTGGTCCACCTCCTCAGCGGACAAGTCATCCTCGGACAGCGACGTCTGGAGCACATACTTCCCTTCAATCCGCTCCCGCCTCTTGATCGCCTCTTCGTCGGGTGAGAAGGTGAGACGGAGCCTGGCCTTTTCCTCCGGGGAGGGGATCTCCCCAATAGGCTCGATGTCCACCTTCCAGAGTCCAGCCACCCCCTCATCCTTCAGGATCCCGTTCACCTTCTCCCGGAGCCTTGTCCAGCTGTAATACCTCCCCCGGGCCGAGGTGGCTGAAAGCCTCTCCAGCTGTTCCCCTGCCCGCTCCATCCCCGCCTCTCTGCGGGACTGCTCCCGGTCACGCCGAAACTCCGACGCACAACCCACGTACCTCACATCACCCTCCGTCCACTCCACAACCCCCACCTCGTCCATAACCTCCAACTGCATAGGCTTCAGGGCCAAGAGCTGCTTCCGTTCTTCACGCCACTCAAGGCCCAGTATGTAATCAAAGCCGTTCTCCATCAGTTCCTCCACCGAAGCCTCCAGGTGCATAGCCTTGTCCCCGATAAACACCGCCTTCTCGATCCCAAACCGATCCCTCAGTGCCCTGATCTGCTCACACACCGTGCTCTTGTCAGGGGTGCTCCCGGGCCACACCTCCACCGCCAGCGGCACACCCTCACACGTCGTCACCAGCCCGATCACAACCTGGTACCGGTCCCACCGCTTGTCACGCGAGTACCCGTACTGGCCCTCCTCGGCACACGTGCCCTCAAAATAGGTGCTGGTGGTGTCATAAAGGAGAAGCACCGGCGAGGACTCCCTTCCCCCGGCCAACCTCCTCTGGATCGAGTAGAAGTTTTCGTGGAGTTTGTCCATCACCCGGTAGAGCTCGTCCTCGCATAGCCTCTTCTTGGACAGAGCCCGTCCCAGGACGCTGTCGGCCAGCACCTCCTTGAGCGCCAGTTTGCTCGAAGGCTGAAGGATCCTGGCTGCCACCATGGCCATCGCCGACTGCCGCTCCGCCTCCGTAAGGTCCTGAAGGGCCCGGTCCATCTTCTCCTTTTTCCACGCTCTGAGAACCGCCATCAGACCCGCCCCCCACAGCGTGTCCCCACTGGTGACCTTTACGTCCCTACCCGCCACCGACTCGCCTGTCTTCAAGGCATAGTCAATGGAGTCAATGACATGTTGGGGAAGCCCGCCCAGGTTCATGATCACGTTATGGCAGACCTTGCCCGTTTCCGGGTCACGGTAGGCCTCGGCAATCTGGCTAGTGACATATTTCTTGTCCTTGTAATAGCTCCAGGACCGCTTGACGAACACGCTCATCACCTCATCGACTACTATATCATACGTTATGACTTATATCAACCCATTCGCTACGGTTTGTCTTCGACTACAAACAGCGGACGGGAGACGCTTTCAGCCCACAAACTACAAGGGATTAACGTGATTCGGAGGGGGGTGAAGCTAGGCTATCTGCGACAGCACTGAGTTAGACTCGACGAGACCGCCCACATGTGGAGATTAGCCTCAAAATTACCATCTGTCGGGCCAGGAGGTGATTCCGGTGTACGGCCTCCAAACTTCGCCTCCTAGCTATACTCTTGGCCGCTGTACGGTGTTCACAGGTGCCCTTGAGGAAGATATTTGCTTACAGGCAGCG
>PWRN01000029.1 GCA_003556225.1 Syntrophomonadaceae bacterium | reverse complement strand
GATAAAGGTGTCTTCCTTGTCCTGATGTATGCGGTTGAGCCGTGATAAGGTTTGCACGGCTTTCAGGCCGGAGAGCTTTTTATCCACAAACATGGTATGGAGCAGGGGTTGGTCATACCCGGTCTGATACTTTTCGGCAACGATCAGCACCTGGTATGCATCGGTGTCAAAGCGAGCGGCCGTTTCCGATTCTTTGAATTGGTTCAGCTCGGGCTCGGTATACGTTATCTCTCCGTCCTTCACCGAACCGGAGAAAGCCACGAGGGTTTTTAACCCTGTATACCCCTTCTCCTGGATGTATTTATCGAAAGCCATTTTGTACCTGACTGCATGGAGCCTGGAGCTGGTCACGACCATGGCTTTGGCCCTGCCGCCGATCTTCTGCATGGTCACATTTCGAAAATGTTCAACCATGATTTCTGTTTTTTGAGCAATGTTGTGGGGATGCAAGCTGACAAACCTGGTTAAGGCCTTGGTCGCTTTGGCCCGCTCAAAGGCGGGGTCATCTTCGATCTTTTTAGCGATCTGAAAGTAGGTTTCGTAGGTTACGTAGTTTTTCAGGACATCTAGAATAAAGTGTTCTTCGATTGCCTGCCGCATCGAATACAGGTGAAACGGCCTGGGCAGTCCATCTTCTCCGCGGGTGCCAAAGGTTTCCAGTGTTTTTGCCTTCGGTGTCGCGGTAAAGGCAAAGAAGCTGATGTTGGGCTGAATTCCCCGCTTCCTGATCTCTTCCAAGATTTCTTCTTCGGAGTCGTAGCTCTTCTCTTCGGCTTCTTGCTCAATCCTGGCTGCTTCCTCCAACGAATCGGCCGACAAGGCCTCTCGTAATGCCCCCATGGTTTCACCGGATGTGCTGGAGTGGGCTTCATCGATAATTACGGCATAGTCCCTGGTGCCCAGTTCGCTGACCTTCTCCAGGATGAAGGGGAACTTCTGCAGGGTGGAGATCACAATCTTCGCCCCACCTTTGAGGGCATCCGCCAGCTGGGCTGAATCCTTTTCAATTTTCTTGACCACGCCGTGTTTGTGTTCCAGTTGGTAGACGCTGTCCTGCAGCTGCCTGTCCAGCGCCCTTCTGTCGGTCACAATGACCACATTATTGAAGACAGGGTTATCCCCATCATCATGGAGGTTCGCTAACCTGTGAGCCAGCCAGGAGATGGAATGGGTCTTGCCGGAGCCTGCACTGTGCTGGATGAGGTAGTTTTTACCCACTTGAGCGGTTTTCGCGTCTGCTTCCAGCATTCTAACCGCATCGAGCTGGTTATAGCGGGGGAAGATGAGCGTCTCCTTGATTAATTTCTTGCCGTCTACGTCTCGTTCTTCTGTTTCAAGATGGATAAAGCGCTTGATGATATCTAGGAGGCTGTTCTTCTCTAAGACCTCTTCCCACAGGTAAGAGGTCTTAAATCCGTCTTCTTGGGGTGGGTTGCCTTTGCCGCCTTCATTACCTTTGTTAAAGGGTAAGAATACCGTTGCGTCGTTTGCCAGCCTGGTGGTCATGTAGATTTCATCGGTATCGACCGCAAAGAAGACGATGGTCCTTTTCTTGAAGCGGAAAAGGGGTTCGGTGGGTTTCCTGTCTTTTTTAAACTGGGTGATGGCATGTTCGTAGTTCTGACCTGTAAAGGGGTTTTTCAGCTCCAATACGGCAACGGGCAACCCGTTGACAAATATGGTCAGGTCGACGCTGTTTTCATGCCTGGTGCTGTAGTGGATCTGCCTGGTTACAGAGATGCGGTTTTTGCTATATAGTTCAACCATTTCCTCGTTCATGCTGGTGGCCGGCTTGAAGTAAGCAAAGTCAAGCTGGACACCGTAATCTTTGATGCCGTGCCTTAAGACATCGACCATGCCGCGTTTATTCAGCTCTTTATCAAGGCGGGTTTTGATCCTTAACGTGTACTGGTCCTGGTAGATTTCCTTTAATTTGGTGATTTTTTGGGGCTGGGAATCTTCCAGGAACTCAAAAAGCAGTTTGGTGTCCAGGGCATATTCTTTGTCGTAGTCTTTCGGATCGCTTTTTATGTAGCCGTAGCTCAACAAATACTCTTCGATGTATGCTTCGAAGCCAGATTCTGATAAGTCTTTAGGAGTTTTAGGCAAGCTGTTCACTCCTTTCTGGCTGGTAGTCACGGACATCGATTTTGCCGGTAACTGCTTCGTAAATGAGGGATTGTCGGTATTGTTTGAGTTTGATAATTGATTGGTCAGTTGTCTCACAAATAGCATTGATAGAGTTTAACTTGTTTTTTAAATGAACTGCTATGTCTGATTGCTCAGATTTAGGGGGAACTGGAATTATCAAATTCCTCACTTTTTCTACTGAAAGTCCAGGTTGAGCTGCAGACATTGACTGTCTTCCTAAATTCATTGCACGCAATAATTCGCCAAGCCAAAATAAATCAACAGATCTTATTGGGGAAACAACTACTGCATGTTCTGATGCCCAAAACTTTCCATGCGCATAGTTTATATTTCCACAAAGAGCACCTTGTCTCCCAATAAGCGGAAACATTCCTTCATGTGTGTATGCAGAAGTAAATCCTCTTAGCCCATTTCCACCATAAACTGGGAATTCACCATCTTCCTTAATATCATGGGAATTAATAAAATCGCCACTTCTTAATTTAGCAATACGCTTTAGAGCATATAATTTCCAATGCTCTGGCACTTTCCCAATCCATT
>PWRN01000038.1 GCA_003556225.1 Syntrophomonadaceae bacterium | reverse complement strand
CCCGTTAACGGGTTTATTTCCAAATGGTATCTTTTACAAGGAAGTATAGAACAAGGAATGTTTGCGCTGATCATCATTTTGATCACCAGCTCTATTTTGAACGCGGCGTACTTTTTTCCAGTTGTTATGAGTGCTTTTTTCAAAGAAGGTGATTTTGAGGCCGCTAAAGTCCTGGAGGCGCCATTAAGCATGTTGCTACCGATCTCAATTTTGGCGATTACCTGTCTTGTTCTGGGTGTCCATATGGAGCTGACAGTTCCTTATGTTCAAGATGTAGTGAAGTACCTCTTTTAACATGATGAGCTCTTTTAACATGATGACGCAGGGCAGATTTATTTCTTCTATATTAATTGAAGGCCGTTCATAGCTAGAACTATCAAATTATTTATACTGACAAGGGGAAGTGATTGATCATGAGCTTGATACTTCTTTCGGTCATAGCTCCTGTAATTGTTGGGCCAGCCCTGGTTCTAGTTTCAGCAAGTTTTCGCCGGGCAATCATGTTGCTTTATATCGCTGGCTTGTTTGGCCTGAGCTTTTATCTACTTACTGGAGCGGAGTTAGGCGGGGTTACTCTTTTGCGTGCACCTTTTCAGGTGGAAACCGGCCTTGTTCTGCTTTCATTTAACGAGCATATTTACAGTAACATTGCTGCTTTCGGGTTTTTATTTGTAGGAGCGGCTGGTCTATTATATGCGCTGGACGTTTCTAGCCCAGGTGAACAGGCATTTTCGATTGTGGCCATCGCGAGCGCCATTGGCGTAGCTTTTGCGGACAATTTTCTTACGCTTCTATTCTTTTGGGAATGCCTTACGATTTCTACGACAATGCTGATTTTCTTAAGGAAAACGCCACACGCCGTCTCCATGGCGTACCGGGTTCTGTTTTTTTCGCTAGTAAGCGGTTTTTCTATGACCGTAGGGATTGCTTTGCAGTACTACGCGACGGGTACTTTTGAATTGATGTATCCACAAGCGGGTTTAGTCTTCTTTATTTTTGGAATAGGCATAAAAACGGCGTTTCTTCCGGTGCACCTCTGGGTTCCCTGGGGCTATCCTTCTGCATCTTTTCCCTCCAGTGTTTTGCTTGCCGCGTTGAGCACCAAAGTGGGTGTCTACGCGGTGGCTCGGGTTCTTCCCCCCATGGAATTTATCAATATCATGGGGGCATTAATGGCCATTTTTGCAGTTACATTTGCTCTTTTGCAAAGCGACCTGCGTCGCCTTCTTTCCTTTCATATAATCAGCCAGGTTGGCTACATGGTTGCCGGTGTGGGGCTGGGTGTTTCATATGGAGTAGACGGCGGTATGCTGCACCTGGTCAATCATATGATTTACAAGGCCCTGTTGTTCATGAGTGCCGGTGCCTTAATATATTCTGTGGGGACTGAAAACCTTCACGACCTTCACCCTCACGAGCATGGTCACCATGCAGAACCTGTTGAACATGAAAAAACAAGATTGCATTATTATGAAGAAAGTAAAAGAGTCAGAACCCTCTGGAAAGCTTTGCCTGTCGCCTTTATTGGCGCGCTGGCTGGAGCGCTGGCCATTTCTGGAACCCCACCTTTTAACGGATATGTCAGTAAGTACTTGATTAAAAAGGCCATGTACGGGGTTAATCCGACAGAGTGGCTGCTTTTGGTTGCCGGCATAGGAACATCCCTTTCCTTTGCCAAGTTCGTCTATTTCGGCTTTATCAAGGCCGAGGGCATCGTGCTACGCTCTTTGAGGACCAGCATGCAAGCCGCCATCGTTATCCTGGCTTTAAGCTGTCTTGTCACGGGCATATGGCCGCAGCTGCTGGCCCAGGTGCTGCCGTATGGTTCTTCCCTTGACGTTTATTCTGCTGCTGGAATCAGGGCCGCGCTGCAAATTATTGGAATTGGTATTATTGCTTTCATCATTGTTTCCCCGCTGCTGGCCAGAGAGCTACCCAAGATAACTTTCCCTTTTTCTGTGAAGATCGTGATCGAAGGCGGATTTTCCAGCGCCTACAAAGAATTTTTTAAGGGAGTTTCAGAGATACTGAAGGGAGCACCCCTGGGTGGGATTCGTTTTCTGCAAAGCTTGGATTATAATGCAGGCAAAACAGCGAGAAGCAGGATTTTCAACTTTTTAAATATCGATCTCAATGTTCTCATAGTCATCGGGATGTTAGCTATAGCCCTGGTGTTCCTCTTCTATCTCCAGTTCGGGGTTGTAGGACTTATACGTTGGTAGATCCACAAGGAAACGAAATTGGTTTTTTGGGCAGCTTCAGGTTTTTTCTACACGAAACCCTAGGGTAAGCGCTAGCATTTCCGTATCCTGGTGCTGGCACGGAAGGCCTGAGGAAAGCTTTTCGGAGATTTCCTTGGCCATGCTGAAAATGTGCGGGAAAGTTATGGAACCGATTAATCTTCACGCAAAAAAATGACCCCGCCTTTGCAAAGGCAGGGTCATTAATAATTTATGAAGAAAAGCTTTGTTCACCTCGGAAAGCTCTTCGGAATAGATGTTTTACGCGCTAGCTGAAGCGCAGGGCGTTTTCCTGCCGGCTCACGGTAATGGTGTCTCCCGGCTTGTATTTTCCTTCGATCAGCATGCGCGCCAGGGGGGTTTCCAGTTCTTTTTGAATGGCCCGCTTCAAGGGCCGGGCCCCGTAAATGGGATCGTAGCCCACCTCCGCCAGGTAGTCCTCCGCTTCCGGTTCCAGGACCAGTTTCATTTCCTGCTCTTCCAGCCGCTGGAACAGCCGGCCCGCCTGGATGGTCACAATTTGTTTCAGGTGCTCCCGCTTCAGTGAATGGAACACGACGATTTCATCCACCCGGTTTAAGAACTCCGGCCGGAAGAAGGCGCGCAGGCGCTCCATCACCTGGGTCCGGGCCTGCTGGTATCCTTCCTCACCCTGGTTCGCCGCTTCCATGATGAGTTCGCTGCCCAGGTTGGAGGTCATGATGATCACCGTGTTCCGAAAGTCCACCGTGCGGCCCTGGGAATCGGTCAGGCGCCCGTCATCCAGGATCTGCAGCAGGGAGTTGAAGACGTCATTGTGGGCTTTCTCGATTTCATCGAAGAGGATGACCGCGTAGGGCCGCCGACGGATGGCGTTGGTCAGCTGGCCTCCTTCTTCGAAGCCCACGTAGCCCGGGGGTGCCCCGATGAGCCGGGCCACGGAGTGCCTTTCCATGTACTCGGACATATCCAGCCGCACCAGGGCGTTGGTATCATCGAAGAGCACGGCCGCCAGGGAGCGGGCCAGCTCCGTCTTGCCCACGCCCGTGGGGCCGAGAAAGATAAAGGAGCCGATGGGGCGATCGGGGTCCTTGATGCCGGACCGCGCCCTGATCACCGCTTCGCTCACGGCCGTGACCGCTTCCTCCTGTCCGACGACCCGTTCATGCAGCCGTTTGTCCAGTTCCAAAATCTTTTGCTTTTCCCCTTCCAGCAACTTGCTCACGGGAATGCGCGTCCACCGGCTGACGATGGCGGCGATATCCTCTTCATCCACTTCTTCCTTCAGCAGCCGGGGGCCGCTTTTCTGGTGGAGCTTTTCTTCCTCTTCTTTCAGCCGCTGCTCCAGCTCCGCCATCTTACCGTACTTCAGCTCGGCCAGCAGGTTGAGGTCGTAGTTCTGCTCGGCCCGGTCCATGGCCTGGCGGGTTTCTTCGAGTTCTTCTTTTAACCTGCGCACCCGGGTAATCACTTCTTTTTCTTCGTTCCAGGCAGCCTGCAGCGTTTCCGCCTGGCTTTTCAACTCGGCCAGCTCGGTTTCCACTTTTTCCAGGCGCACCCGGGAAGCCTCGTCGGTTTCCCGCTTCAAGGCCTCTCGTTCGATTTCCATCTGCAAAATGCGCCGGGTGATTTCATCCAGCTCCGAGGGCAGGCTGTCGATTTCCGCCCGGATTAGCGCCGCCGCCTCGTCTACCAGGTCGATGGCCTTGTCCGGCAGGAAGCGATCGGTGATGTAGCGCTGGCCCAGGGTCACGGCCGCCACCAGGGCCGAGTCCTTGATGCGCACCCCGTGGTGCACCTCGTAGCGTTCCTTCAGCCCCCGCAGGATTGAAATGGCGTCTTCGGCAGAGGGCTCGCTGATCAGCACCGGCTGGAAGCGCCGCTCCAGGGCGGCGTCCTTCTCGATGTGCTTGCGGTATTCCGCCAGGGTGGTCGCGCCGATGCAGTGCAGTTCGCCCCGGGCCAGCATGGGTTTGAGCAAATTGCTGGCGTCCATGGCGCCCTCCGCCGCCCCGGCTCCCACCACGGTGTGGAGCTCGTCGATAAAGAGGATGATTTCTCCTTCTGCTTCCTGGATTTCTTTCAGCACGGCTTTGAGGCGCTCTTCGAATTCGCCCCGATACTTGGCGCCCGCGATCAGCGCCCCCATGTCCAGCCCGAAGATGCGCTTGTTCTTGAGGCCCTCGGGGACGTCGGCCCGGGTAATGCGCTGGGCCAGGCCCTCGGCGATGGCCGTCTTGCCCACGCCGGGTTCCCCGATGAGGACGGGATTGTTTTTCGTGCGGCGGGAGAGCACCTGGATGACCCGGCGGATCTCCTCGTCGCGGCCGATCACCGGGTCCAGCTTGCCCGAGGCGGCCATTTCCGTGAGGTCGCGCCCGTACTTGGTCAGGGCCTCGTAGGTACTCTCGGGATCTTCGCTGGTGATCTTCTGGTGCCCCCGGATGGCCTGCAGGGCCTGCAGCAGGTCCTGGCGGTTGAGCCCGCCCTGCTGCAGCAGTCGCACGCCTTCCCCGCTGCCGCTCTCCAGCAGGGCCAGGAGGAAATGTTCCACGCTGATGTATTCGTCGCCAAAGGACTGGGCTTCTTCCTTGGCTTGCTCCAGCACCCGGGCCAGCCCCGGGCTGAGGTAGATTTTTTCCGCCGTCCCTTCCCCGGAGTAGACCTTGGGCTGGCGGGCCAGGAAAGACTCCAGGTTCTGGGTGAGGCCTTTCAACTCCACGCCGCTTCGCTCCAGCACCTTGGGGGTGAGCCCCCCCTCCTGCTGCAGCAGGGCCAGCAGCAGGTGGTCTGCTTCGATCTGCTGGTGGTGGTAACGGGCGGCGATGTTCTGGGAAGCTGTGATGGCTTCCCGCGCTTTATTGGTATAACGGTTCATCTCCATGGATCTTGCCTTGTTCCGGGAACAAGGCTGCACCTCCTTTTCTCGTGCTTGATGGTTTGTCGGGATCCGGTTCAGACCACATCGGCCGCAAGGTTGTGCCTGGTATAAAATGCCGTATGCACGGAAAGGGCCGGGGCCTGCTGGCAGGATCCCGCTGTTAATCTTTCAATCTTCTTCCAGGTAGTTTTCGCTTTTCAAATCTTCCAGGGCATTGAGCAGTTCAATAATCGTTGCATTGATTTTCACCACGCGCTCCCGGGCCTTGCGAAACTCGCGGTAATTGGACGCCGCCCGGGTCACCCAGGGCTCTTCCTCTGGCCCGATGCGTTTCAGGCGGGTTTTACCCTGGATGCTGCGCGAAAGGTAGAGGTAGGGACCGTGAGGCTTGTTCTCCGTGATACAGCGGCACCGGGGACGTCCGCAAGTTTTGAAGCGCTGGATCACCGATCCCTTAATCAGCCGGTTATTCTGTAAAAGAATGTGTTCCAGCTCGCTGCGCTCCCGGGAGAGCCGCTCGATTTTTTGAATATGATGACGGGCCCGGTCCAAAACGAGCACCTTCTTTCAGCAATAATATAATATTGCTGACCATATTATAGCACAGCTCCGGACCGCTGTCTATAGGGCCGGGAGGGGCTGCGGGGAGGGCTGCTGGAAAGGCCGGGCTGTGGGGGGATTTTGAACTGGAGGCAGGAAATCGGGGGGAAAAGACGAAAAGTATAGGAAAGGACAGGCCGCGGGCCGCGGTATCCCGGCGGGGAAAAAGCGCTTCGCCCGCCGCCTGATGCGGAGAGGAAAAGAGAAAGAGGTGGGGGGATTGTTCGACAAATTCAAGATGCTTTGGTGCCGGTTTCACCTGGTCGCCGGGGAGCAAGGCCTGGTGCTGCCGACACTGAAAAGCTCGCTGTTTTTCCTTGACCAGTTCAAGGGAATTTTACGGCAGCAGGTCTGCAAGTACACCGATAAGCCCTGCGGGGAATGCTTGCTGAGTGGTGACTGCACCTACGCGTACCTCTACGAGGAGATCACCGGCGCTTCCTGGAGTCTGCGCCGTTTTGGCCCGCTGCCCCCGCCCCTGGTGTGGCAGCCGCCCCTGGATAAAAAAACCGATTACTTCCCCCGGGAAAAAATCGTTTTCAACCTGGTGCTCTGCGGCAGGGGGCTTTCCTTTTTAAAGCCCCTGGTTGATACGGTCCTGCAGTTATCCCGCGAAGGGTTGTCCGGGAAGGCCGGCTCCTTCCAGGTGGAACAGGTTTTTTTGGAAAATCCTTTTTCCGGGGAGCAGCTGGACCTGCTGGAGGCGACGGAAGAAAATGCCGCCCATAAAAAGGTGGTGATCCAGGGCCGGGAGATTGTCCAGTGGGCGGAGGACCACCGGGAGCTGACCCGCCTGTCCCTGCGCTTTCTCACCCCGCTGCTGGTCAAGGAGGACGAGGCGTACCTGCAGGAGCCCTTGTTCAACGTGATCATGAAGGTGCTCTTTCAAAGGACCCAGGCCCTGTATTATTTTTACCACCAGCAGCAGGAGGTGGACCTGGACTACAACGCTTTCAAGGAAAAGAGCGCCCGGGTGCAAAAGGTCAAAGACCAGACGCGCTTTGCTCCGGCCGGGCAGACCGCCAAGACCGCCCAGCAGATGCCCGGTATCCTGGGGGAGGCCCTCTACACGGGGGATTTTCAAGAGCTGCTGCCTTTTTTAAAGCTGGGCGAGTTTATCCACCTGGGAGAGCAGGCCGTCTATGGCCTGGGCCGTATCCAGGTGAAAACCGGGTGAACCGCGAGGAGGTGAAAGGGTGGAGCAGAGGGATTTGCGGCGCCTGCTGAACTTTCAGCAGGCCCACGAGGAAGCGATGGCCCTGCGCACGGCTCGCCTGGCGGTCCTGGCGCCCGAAGACTTGGAGGTGCTCCAGGCCGTTTTTGCAGCCCGGGAAAAGGGCATGGTAGAGCCCGTCTTGCTGGGCAAGAAGGAGAAAATCCTGGAAGCCGCGGCCAGCATGTTCTTGGATTTGCAGGGGATCGAGATCATCGATCTGGACAGCCCGGGACAGATGGCCCAGCGGGGGCTGGAGATGTTTTACCAGGAAGAAGTAGACCTGGTGGTGAAGGGGCGGATTTCCACTTCACACATTTACCGGGCGATCATCAGCCAGGAAAAAAAACGGGGCAACAGCCAGCGTACCTCGGTCTGTTCCCTGTGGGAGCTTCCCCAGGCGGGCCGCTTCATCCTGCTCACGGATACCGGGGTCAACATCAACCCGGACTGGCAGATCAAGCAGGAGGTCCTGCAGCAGGCCGTTTTGCTGATGCAGCTCCTGGGCTACGGCCCCATTACGGCCGTGGCGTTGACCGCCAGCCGGGAACTTGAAGCGGACCTGGCCTCCCGGGCCGACGCGGAGAAGATCAGGGACCATTTCCGGCGGGAAGGGATCCCCTGCCAGGTGGAATATGGCGGCGAGATGCGTTATTTCCCGGGAAATGACGGGGAAATGATGCCCGATATCATCCTGGTTCCTCACCTGGACGCGGGCAACATCATCGTTAAACTGGATTTTTTCCTGGATATTCAGCGTTCTTCCGTGGTGACCAGCTCCCAGGGACCCATCGTGGTTCCTTCCCGGTCCGACACGGCGGACCATATCCTGGATGAACTGGCCCTGGGTCTGGTGATCATCAACCGCCTGCAGCGGCACGGCGGCCTGTGGGGAGGGTAGAACATGGAGACATTCCAGGACATCTTGTCCAGGGCAGCACCGAAGAAAATCGTGGTCAGTCCCCAGCCGTCTCCTCTCCTGCAGGAAGCCCTGGAAGAGGCCCGGCAGGCCGGGTACACGGTCACCGTGCGCGAGGATTTCTCGGCCGGGACCCTCACGGAGATTTTGCAGGGTTACGAGGAGGGAGTATGGGACCTCTACCTGCAGGGAGACGTGCCCCTCCGGGACTTTTTTGCGGCGCTGGAAACCACCGGGCTGAAAAGAAACCGGCTGGGTTTTTTATCACTCTTTGAGGACCGCATCCGCGGCCGGTTGCTCTTCGTGGTCGATACGTACGTGCACAATAGCCCCTCTTTCCAGGTCAAGGTCTTCCTCCTGGAGATGGCCATCGAGCTGGCCAACCGCCTGGGGGTGGAAAACCCCCGCGCTGCCGTGCTGTCCGCCCTGGAAACGGTGAATCCGGCCATCCCGTCCAGCATCGAGGCGGCGGCGATGTCCAAGATGGCCGACCGGGGGCAGTTCGCCGCCTGCGTGGAGGGCCCCCTGGATATCGACAGCGCACTCTCCGCGGTGGCGGCGCGGCGCAAGGGCGTTTCCTCGCCCGTGCCCGGGGAAGTGGATATCCTGCTCTGTCCCGACATTGAGTCGGGGTACAATCTCTCCCGCTTTCTTTCTACCCTGGGTCAGCTGCCGGCCGCCGGGGTTTTGTTGGGCACGCCCATGCCCGTGGTGATCCACCCATCGCTGATCCCCCTGCGCTACAAGGCGGTGGAGATCGCCATCGCCTCCCTGCTCAGGGATTGAAGCTAACGGGCTGCCCGCAGGGACCGGGGGGAACCCGCGCCCGGGCCCTGATTACGCACTGAAAGGAGGCCAGGTGCCTTCCGGGCACCGTTTGGCATGAAAATCGTGTTTCATGAGAATTTTTTGCAGACCTACACCAGCGATCCCGCCGCTTCCGTTGGCAGGTTGGATCCCGCCTTGGGGCTGCTGGAGGGCCGTTTTCCCATGGTGACGCCCTCACCCTGCAGCGAAAAGGATATTCTCAGGGCGCACACGGGTTTCCACCTGGAAAATGTCCGGCATGACCGCAGCGTCTATCCCATGGCCATGCTGGCCGCGGGAGCCACCCTGAAAGCCGCCGAGCTGGCCATGGCGAAAGAACCGGCATTTGCCCTGTGCCGACCGCCGGGGCATCACGCCAGCCCTGATTCCTGCTGGGGCTTCTGTTACTTCAACAACATCGCCGTCTCCGTGTGCTGGCTGCTGGAAACCGGGCAGATCGAGCGGGCCTTGATTATCGACTTTGACCTGCACTTCGGGGACGGGACGTCGAATATCTTCGTCGGGGAAGAGCGGGTAACCTTCTGGCATGTCAGCGGGCGCAGCAACACCGGTTTTGTGCAGAACCTGGAAAGTTACCTGCAGGATAAGAAGGCCGATATCGTGGCGGTTTCTGCCGGCTTTGACCGTCATGCCCGCGACTGGGGAGGGATGCTGGAAACGGAGGATTACCGGGCCATGGGGACGATCCTGGCGCAGCATGCCCGGGAAAACTGCGGCGGCCGCCTCTTTGCCGCCCTGGAAGGAGGCTATAATGCCCATTCCCTGGGAGAGAGCGTTTTGGCCTTCGCCGAGGGCGTGGACAGCGCCAGGTGAAGGAAGCGGGTGCCGGGGATGGATCGCCTGTCCCCCCGGCGCTTTTTGTCGTTTCACGCGGGCCCTGCTTGCGGATAAAAGCGGGGCAAAAACTGCCCTCTTGCTTCGCTGGAAATTTTGGGCGGCCGCGGGCGTCAGACTGCCCTTTTCAATTCCCCGGTTGCTTTTGCCTTTTCCCTGGATGCGGCCGTAAGGGTATGGCGCTGCACGGCAGGGCGGCTAGCGTCTTTGGTCTTTTTCCACCAAGCGGGTCAGCCGCCGGGTGAGCATCTCCCCCAGCACGGCCAGGTCCTCGGTTTCCAGGTAATCGTTCGCCACGGCGTCGAAGAGCAGGTTGCCCCGGCTCGGCACCTCCTCGTCTCCCGGGTTAAGGAGACAGAGCACGGGGATGCGGGGCAGGGCGAAAAGAAGATACCCTTTAGAGAAATCTCTCGCCGGACGCCCGCCCAGTTGTTCCATGGAAGTGGCAAAGAGGTTCCAGCGCTGGTGGAAGATTTTCCCCAGGGGCTGGAGGGCCCGGCTCTCAAAGGCCGCGCGAAAACTCTGCCCGCCCCACAGGTCAGGAAAACCGATCCACTTCCCCGTGGGCTGCGTGCCGCGGCCCCGGCAGAGGTAGTGCAGGATCACCAGGGAAGCGGGCAGGGAGGCTTCTTCCTGTGAACCATAATTGGTGACCTCTCCCGTGGGCCAGGCCGCCCGGTAAAACTGGCCCAGGTAGGGGAGGATGATCTCCCGCAGGGAAAAGGGTGGGTAGAGCTGCAGCCCGGCGCCGCATGCCTGGGCCATGGCAGCGGGATCCTTTTCGGCAAAGGCGTGCCTGGCCTGTTCCAGGACCGCCCGGTAGTTATCCGTCATGCGGGTCACCGTCCTATCGCTAATATGGTTTTGCTGCCAGTATAGCACACTTTTTCCCGAAGTTGTTGACAAGACTGCCGGGGGTGTGGTAATATTTAGGCAACTTAGCGCGCGAGAGCTGATGAAGGGAAAGAGTAGGCTGGAGAAGACGGTGCAGAGAGCCGGGTGGAGGCCCAGGGGCCGAAGCTGCGAACCCGGTACCGAAACTGCCGGCGGAATGGATCCTGGAAGCGCCTGGCCGAAGCACAGCTTCAACTGTAGGCCGGGCCGGCGGCTGGCCGTTAGCCCAGCGGGGTATCGGAACAGGAAAGGCCGTTCCCGTACCTTTCAAAGCGATCCCTTGCTGCAAGGGGTAACATGGGTGGCACCGCGGGTAACCTCCTCGTCCCAGGATGAGGGGTTTTTTATTTTTCCAGTTTGATCAGGCGATACCCCAAGTAAAAGGAGGATGACAGAGATGAAGGAAAAGAAAGTGTTTTTGCCTGAAAGGGACATTCCCCGGCAGTGGTACAACAT
>PWRN01000048.1 GCA_003556225.1 Syntrophomonadaceae bacterium | reverse complement strand
GCCAATTATCACCAAGCTCGCCGAGGCGATGCCATCCGCAGAAGTACAAGAGTTTATAGGAGCGGGACACCCCATCATGGTGGAGCAACCAGAGGATTTTGCCAAAGCGATCAACGCCTTCGTCCGCAGGCACACAAAATGATTAAGGGCAGCTGTTAGAAGGAGATACCGCGCCTGGTGTCATCAAAAAACCTGGTGATTAAATTACATCGAACGTGGAGAAGATTACGAGTAATTCATCTGTACGATTTGACGAGGATCTTGTCAAATTCATCATGACTATTAGGCCGGGCCATTAATTTATTAATCTTGAGAAGTAGAGCTTATTTGCAGATGCAGGGATGAACTAATTTCTATACACTTGAACCCGGCAAACCTAAATGCGGAGGTTTTTTTGCTATGAAGACAGTTAAGTCAGCGGACGGAACTTTAATTGCTTATGAGAAAACCGGAGAAGGTCCGCCGCTGGTTCTTGTCCACGGAGGCACAACCGATCACACTAGCTGGAAATTGGTTCTACCCACACTGGCTAAACATTTTACAGTTTATGCAATCGACCGCCGTGGGCGCGGTAAGAGCGGTGACTCTTCCGATTACAGGCTTGAGTTGGAATTCGAAGACGTAACAGCAGTTGTAGATATGATTGACGAACCGGCGATCCTTCTTGGCCATTCCTCTGGGGGACTTATATCGCTGGAAACGGCGCTTCGAGCTGAAAATCTAAGCAAACTCATCCTTAACGAACCAACCATTATTCCTAAAGAAGATGAGAAATTAAATACTGCTCTAGAAGAAATCATAGTTAAACTCGAAAGCGTCTTAAGGGAACGTGGAAATGAAGAGGCCCTTGAATTTTTCCTGGAAAACTTGCAAAAAATCTCACCAGATATAATAGAGAGCCTTCGTAAAACAAGCTGGAGCGCAATGGTAAATGAGATTCCTACCCTGCCCCGTGAACTAAAGGCCATGAAAGATCATAAATTTGATGCTGCGCGATTTAAAGATCTGGCCGTCCCAGCTATGCTGATACATGGGAGCGAAAGTCTTCCGCGCCAAAAAAATGCAATAAATATACTTCATAAAACACTTCCTGAAAGCACGATTATGGAACTTGAAGGCCAGTCACATTTTGCATTAATAACCGCTCCGGATTTATTTGCAGAGAAAGTGATAAATTTTGCCCGGGAATAAGTGCTCGAACCGCAATGAGAATGAACTCATGACAGAATGGGGGTTTTGCTTATATGAAGGTGGGCGTTATTAAATATATAATCCTAATAAGTACTATACTCGGATGTCTAATGGAGGGTTAGAAGATGGCAGATGAAAAGAGTCATTTTCAAAAACAGCAAGGTGTTTCCAAGGACGCAAGCAGGATGGTGACTGTTAATGGCGTCCGATTAGCCTACGAAATTCATGGAATCGGAGAGATTCCTCTTGTCCTGGCGCATGGAGCATTTGAATCCCGCCGGACATGGGACCGGGTTGTTCCGCACCTGGCGGATTCGCTTCGCGTCCTTACCTACGACCAACGTGGGTACGGTCAGAGCGAGCGAGCGAGCGGCCAGGTCGGCATCCTCGAGCATGTTGCCGATCTTGCCGCCCTGATTGAACACCTGGGGCTGTCGCCCGCGTGGGCGGTGGGACAGTCTAGTGGTGCCAATATAGTGCTTCGCCTGGCAGGAGAGCGACCCGATCTGCTCAGGGGCATAATAGCTCACGAGCCGAGCGGGCTTAACCTGCTTGCCGACGATCCGGCCACAGCCCCGATGCTCGAGCATTTTCCTCAACTCATCGCCGAAGTCACTGAGCGGATAAAATCTGGTGATCATGCCGGTGCCGCCAAACAGTTTGTCGAGGAGGGACTTGGAAATGGCACTTGGGCCAATTTTCCACCGTGGTTCATACAAGATGTGATCGAGAATACACCACCTTCTCTCGACACTCTGAACGATCCAGAGGATTCAGTCTTCGACCCGGAGTGGCTCAGAGGTTTCACGCGCCCGGTTCTGCTCACATTTGGAGATCAGACTGCACCCGTGTTCCCGCTGACCATCACCAAGATCGCCGAAGCACTACCGTCCGTGGAAGTACAAAAAATTACAGGAGCAGGACACCCCGTACAAGCGCAGCAGCCAGAGGAGTTCGCCAAAGCGATCAACGCCTTCGTCCTCAGGCACACAAAATGATTCAGGCAGTTCACGACCTGTGTTATGGATACCCGAACAGGCTTGGATAAAGCGGCGATACCGAAATCTCAGCGTACAAGGAGAAGAGAAGATGGCGACGATTGTCCATAAGTGGGTGGTTGTTGATGAACCCGTTGTTGCACTTGATTACCAGCAGGTAAGTTTGAACGACGCATAACGTTGCTGCAATTAGCAACCATAACCAGAACGTGCAAGCGAACAGCCAGATTAAAGGAGTTAACGAGGCATAAAAGAATTAAATCGCATGCGGGGATAAAAAACGATCAAATAGTCAGGAAGCGGCATAACCCATGTATTCGTAGACGATGAGGCTTCTGGCGGTCACAAAAGATGGCATATGGCTGGATTATGTTTCGCCCTCGCGGAATATTTCAAACCTAAACGAAGGAGTGGGTTAAATGTCTGTTCATGCCTATGTAAATTTTGATGGAAATTGCCGTGAAGCATTAGATTTTTACAGGCAGGTTTTCGGTGCAGAAGCTCATGAAATAATGCTTTATGG
>PWRN01000105.1 GCA_003556225.1 Syntrophomonadaceae bacterium | reverse complement strand
TCGGGAGTTGATCTATCCCGTGGAAATTAAAAAATATTTTAACAGAGCACCCAAGGTGCAAATAACCGCCGTTATTGAGGTGCCCGATCCCAAGCTGGGAGAAATCGGCCGTTGCTATAGTGTTCCAGGGGATAAGGTTGATGAAGATGAACTGAAAAGTTACTGCCGGCAGTACCTGGCAGGCTATAAGGTGTCGAGGTAGTTTGTTTTAGTAAATGAAATGCCATTGAGGCCGGTTGAGAAGGTTATAAAAACTACCTTTGAAACAGTGCTACCTGGAAGAGCAAGGAAAGCTCAAACAGTCAGTAAGATGGCAATGTAGGCTGGCTGGATAGGCTTGCTCTTCTCGGTGTTTGCTCGGCCGAACTAAATAATTAGGCATCTTATTGGCGTCCATGGAAAGGTTAGTTGCCTAAAAGATGGTTCTTGGTGAGGGGATTATAAGTGGGATAAATTTGAATTAACGAAATTTATGCTCAAAATTAAAATTTTGTGAATAATTTAGCAGGAATATTGGAGCCGGGAGCGAAATATTATATTCATCAGTCATATTGTCAAAGTATTTTTAACCCTAGAGTCAATTTTTTAGGCCTACCATGTAGAGAGGGCAGTATAGATAATAATAAGCTTCGGACCGGGATGATCACTCAAATAAACTGCAGGCTGGTCTCTCTTGAGTTGCAAAATAATTCAGAAAGGAGGTGAAAATATGAACAAAAAATACTTTATTCCAATCCTAGTAATGGTTATGTTCCTGTTTATGTTTGCTGCAGGATGTGCGCCTGATGAAGAACCGGCAGAACCGGTTGATGAGCCCGAAGAAGTAGAAGCAGTCGACGGGGAACCGATTAAAATTGGTGTTGTGGGTCCCATGGATTTTATCCAGGGAGAGCACCACTGGTTTGGCGCACAATTAGCCCAGGAAGAGATCAATGAACGAGGAGGAGTAATGGTCGGAGAACAGCAGCGTCCCATTGAACTGATCCAGGCAGATACCAATGAAATCCTCAGCGTGGAAGATGCGATTAGCGCAGTGGAACGGGTGATCACCAGGGACGGGGTGGATTTTATCGTTGGTGGTTTCAGGACAGAGTCTGTTCTCGGGATGCAGGATGTGGCTATGGACTATCAAACAATCTTTATGGGTTGTGGGGCTATTCACCCGGAACTCTGTAATCGTGTTGCTGAAGATTATGATCGGTACAAATACTGGTTCAGGGTAACGCCTTTAAATTCATACAATGTAGGCGAAGCAAGTTTCCACCAACTGGAAAATGTGGCTGAAATTATGCTAGAAGACCTGGGAATAGAAGAATTACGAGTAGCACTTTTATTTGAAATGATCGTCGGTTGGGATCCAATTCTAGAAGAAGCGCAAGATAGGCTGCCCGAGATGGGCATGGAAATTGTCGGTACCTGGAGACCTTCGCAGATGGCTGATGATGTAAGGTCGGAACTGACAGCCATCGAAAACGCTGAAGCACATCTAATTTTTTCCTTTTTATCAGGACCTGTAGGCGTTGCTTTTGGACGTCAATGGGGTGAAATGGAAGTGCCGGCAGCCGTTGTCGGGGTAAATGTTGAAGCACAAAAAGCAGGATACTGGGAAGCTACAGCAGGACATGGTGAATACGATAATACACTGAATTTCTACGGCGGAGTAGAGATTAACGAACTTTCTCTGCCATTCTGGGAAAGGTTCCAGGAACGCTTTGGTGAACACCCCATTTACAATGCCGGGACCTATGAAGCGATCCTGATATTAGCTGAAGCAATAGAGCGGGCAGGGACCATTGATCCTGATGCCGTTGTTGATGAGCTGGAACAGACAGACATGGAGCTGCCCCAGGGCAGAGTTGTCTTTACGGAAGATCATGACATTTCATGGGGCCCTGATTATTCCACCACTGTAGGTTCGCAGTGGCTGGATGGTGAGCTTAAAGTTGTATGGCCTTGGGGCTGGGAAGGAATCACTTATGACGGAACCGTCAGGTATAGAATTCCTCCCTGGGTAGTAGAAAAGTGGCAATAAGAAAAGCAGTGAAGGAAGGTGGATTCATCTTTGCCTATTTAACGGGGAATTGATGGATCCACCCTCTTCTTCATAGTGAAGGAGGTCAATACTGCAGGATATGCAAATACTCGTTAATGGTCTAATTCACGGTGGAGTGTATGCTTTATTGGCTGTAGGATTTTCTCTTATTTTTGGAGTTGCGCGGGTCATTAATTTGACATATACCGCTTTATACATGGTAGCTGCTTTTATCATTTATGCCTTATTACAAATAGCCGGATTAAACCTGGTGCTATCCATGGTTATTACGGTAATAGTAGTCAGTTTCCTGGGGATGTTTAGCTACCAGGTGTTTATCCATCCCATTCGGGAACATGCTACAACGGTGCTGATCACCACAGTGGCCTTGGCCATGATCTTCCAGGAATTGCTCTTTATGTTTTTTGGCGGCCATTTTCGGGGGCTGCCATCCCTTGTACCTGGGTATACTGTACTATTGGGAGTTCGGGTCCCCAATCAATATTTTCTTACCTTTGCCGTTGTATTGGTTATTCTGGGGGCTGTATGGCTGTTGCTGATGAAAACCAAGCTGGGAATCGCAATACGGTCGGTAGCCCTGGATCGTGAAGTTGCCAACTTGGTCGGCATGAATACCTACCGTATTGCGTCCGTGACCATGTTGATCACCTCTTTTATGGCAGCAGTGGCGGGAATCATT
>PWRN01000008.1 GCA_003556225.1 Syntrophomonadaceae bacterium | reverse complement strand
GACGGCATTGTGGTCATGGATTACGACCGTTGTATCGGCTGCCGCTATTGCATGACCGCCTGCCCCTACAGCTCGCGCTACTTTGATTTCGGCTTCAGCCAGTATGACGAGACCCCCACCGGGAATGAAGCGGTGCTAGGCGAAGGCGGCAACATCATTGAGCTGCTGCCCACCTTCGAGTACGGCCGTGCGTGGCCGCGTCAGCGTGAGAAATCCCCAATCGGAAACGTGCGTAAGTGCCATTTCTGTATGCACCGGATCGAGGTGGGTGAACTACCGGCCTGCACCACAAACTGTATCGGGCGGGCCACCTTCTTCGGTGACGCCAATGACCCCCACAGCCTGGTTTCGGAGCTGATCGCCAAACCCAACATCATGCGCCTGCGTGAAGAGTTGGGGACGGAACCGAAGGTCTACTATCTGACTTGAGGCAACTGCCGACCGCCGAGACGCAAAGGGCGTGAAGCTCCTTCTCAGCGATGTTCGCGCCTCCGCGGTGAAAAGGTAGCCACGACTCGGGAGATGAAGATGGCAAGAGAAATAATCACCGAGAAGACGGAGAAGGCCCAGCGCGAGGCGGGCGGCAGGTTCAGCTGGACGCCGGACAGATGGCTCTGGCTGGTCGGGATTGTGGCCTTGCTGATCGGCAGCATCGGCCTGTTTGACCGCCTCTTGCACGGCCTGCGCCCCACTGACCTGGGATCCTTCGTGCCCTGGGGCTTATGGGTAGCCGCCTACGAGTACTTTGTGTGGCTGGAGGTCGGCTCCCTCTTCATGTTCACGCTGCTGGTCTATGTGTTCAAGTGGGAGTCGCTGCTGCCGGGCATGGCCCGCATGTTGTACCTGACCGCCATCGCCATTCTGGGTATGGCCCTCATCCTGATCGGGTTGGACCTGGGCCACCCGTTCCGCGTCTGGCATGTGGTGGTCTACCCGCAGTGGGGATCGCTCATGACCTGGATGATCTGGCTGCACATGGTCTATATGGCGGTGCTGGTGGGTAAGCTGTACATTGAATTGCGGCCCTTTCCCGGCGGTGAGCGGATCAGCCGCTGGCTCTCCTACGCCAGCTTGCCTCTGGGCATCGGGCTGGTCGTTATCGCCGGCAGTGTTTTTGGCGTCATCATCGCCCGGCCGACCTGGCAAGGCAGCGCTCTCCCCCTCTACTTCTTCCTGTCAGCATTGGTGGCCGGAACGGGGCTGCTCACCGCACAATTCATCTGGTTCTGGCCCGGCCGGCGCGGCGAAGCCTACCTGGCCACGGCCAGAGGGCTGGGCCGGATGCTGCTCTGGCTGCTCATTGTGGGATTTGTCGCCTCGGCGTTGGGGGGATTGGTCATCCTCTATCCCGGCGTCCCTGCCCAGGCAGAGGCCCTGCGCCTGACCCTCTTCGGTCCTTTCTGGTGGGTCTACTGGCTCTTCCACATCGGCCTGGGCATCATCGTGCCCATTGTCCTGCTCCTGGGTAGAACCCAGACGGCACGGCGCATCGGCATTGCTGCCACCCTGTTCACCGTAACCTTCATTGCCGTGCCCCTCAACATTGTCATTCCGGCCCAGCTGGCCATCGAAACAGTTGAGCCGGGCCTGATCGCCGCCTATCGCGGACCGGGCCTGATACCCTACTACTTCCCCACCCTGTCGGAGTGGCTGCTGATGCTCTATGCCCTGGCCTTCGGCTTCCTGGTCTTCCTCTACGGCTACAACGTGCTGTGGCTGCGGCCCAAAGCCGATGAGCACCCCTAACCGGAGGGCAACTACTGATTCACCATCAAGACACGAAGCTTACGAAGAAGAAGCCTTGTGTCCCTTGTGTCTTCGCGGTGAATCTCCTGGAGAAATGCAAATGGCCAACGAAAATCAGCCTGAAAAGAAGAAGAATGGACTGTCCCGACGGGGCTTTCTGAAGGTTTCGGCCGTGGCCGGTGGCGGGGCGGTAGCCTTCCTCGGTGGACTGCCCCGATTTCGCCAGGCCTTTACCTCCGGTGCGGCCCAGGCAGCCAACAGCTACCAGCTGGCCGATCCCACCAACCAGATTCACTCCGTCTGTCTGCAATGCAACACCGGCTGCGGCATCAAGGTCAAGCTGACGGAGGGGATCGCCGCCAAGATTGACGGCAACCCCTACAGCCCGTGGACCATGTGGCCCCACCTGGACTACAACACGCCGGTGGCCGAACTGGGCGGGACGGAAGGGGCGTTGTGCCCCAAAGGGCAGAGTGGCCTGCAAAGTGCCTATGATCCCTACCGCATTGTCAGCGTCTTGAAGCGCAAACCGGGCACCAAGCGGGGCGAAGGAGAGTGGATCACCATCCCCTTCGACCAGGCCATAGAGGAAGTAGTGGAGGGTGGCAACCTGTTTGGCGAAGGCCACGTGGCAGGCTTCCGCGACCTGTACGCCCTGCGTGACGCCGAAGTGGGCAAACGGATGACCGATTTCGTCAGGAGGATTCTGGACGAGAAGGACCCGACCCACAAGCAGGCACTGGTGGAAGAGTTCAAGAGGACCTTTGCCGATCATCTCGATACGCTGATCGACCCCGACCATCCCGACCTGGGGCCCAAGAATAACCAGTTTGCCTTTATCTGGGGCCGCCTGAAGAACGGCCGTGGCGATCTGTTCAAACGCTTTGTGGGGGACAGCTTCGGCTCGGTCAACGCCAACGGCCACACCACCGTCTGCCAGGGGTCCCTCTACTTCGGCGGCCAGGCCATGAGCGAGCAGTGGGACGGCAGCAAGTT
>PWRN01000023.1 GCA_003556225.1 Syntrophomonadaceae bacterium | reverse complement strand
ACCTGGTTGTGGCATCATCGGCTATCACAGTGCCGATGGCGGTGACCATTGGCAGGAATTGTCGCCGGCACCGGGTACTGATCTCCATAAGGTTGCTGCCGTATCGCAGATTGATACGGCTCAACAGGGTGGCTATCTGCATCTTGTCTTTACCCTAGAGTTGCATGGCCGAGATGAAGCCCGGCGCAGTCTTAGCCCTCAGGTGTTCACCGCCCGTCTGGATGCGGAAAGTTTGACCTGGCAGGGTACGCCACAACGGCTAGATGTGGGACGGGCGCATAATATGACCAGTGCCATGAACCCTAGCATTGTAGCCACGGAGCATGGCGTACTGGTCGCTTCTTGGGAGGATTATCGGGACATTCGTCCTAATGTCTATCTGAGCTGGTCAGTGGATCAGGGTGAGTCATGGGCTAAGCCCCAGCCCGCATTGCCCCCCGGTCGTTATTTAGCTGCCTATCCGCGTTTAAGTGTTGAGCAGGATACGGTGCATATAGTGTATGACCGTTTTTACGACCATGCCTATCGGCGTCGCGGTGTGTATTCTGTCAACTTCCCAGTATATGATGGAGGATTAGAGCTTCCAAAATTCGCTACATTGACTGAAGAAGAAAAACGGCAGCGCCTAGAACAGCGTGTCACCGAATTCTGGAACTTGCGAGTAGCGGGTAAGCACGATCAAGTGTACGATTTTTTTGATCCAGGGATGCGCGCTCGCGTGGAGCGAGATGCGTTTGTCATCGGTCAGCGCCGCATACGTTTTCATGAGTCCGAATTGCTGCGGGCCACTATTCTCGACAATATTGCTGCGGTGGTCACTCAAGGGGTAGCAGAAGTACCGCGTTTAGCCATTGAAGGTGAGGAATTTGAAATGCCGCCGCGCCAAGATCAGTTTGCCATGGAATGGGTATGGATCGACGATGACTGGTATGTGGTGTTTGAAGGCGTTGCTGATTCGCGTTTTCTGCGTTACTAGTGGCATAACACAGCGCTGGAGTAACAGCCATGAGTCTTGAGAGGCTTGATTGATGGCAATGGCGTTGCCCCAACGCTTGGTGTTGCGCACGTTTGATGGTTTTAAACAGCCGTTGCTAATCCTGTGGCAGCAGCGGCGTCTATTAGGTTTGTTGCTGCGGCGGGATATTGCCGTGCGCACCTCCGGGACTACTATGGGCGGGGTGTGGCTGTTTGTGCAGCCGACTTTGCAGGTGCTGGCCTTCTGGTTTTTATTAGATATGGTTCTGAGAATCCGTTTTCCCGGGACTCTGCCTTTCGTCGAGTATTTCCTGGTGGGCATGGTGCCCTGGCTGATGATGGCCGATGTGATGAATCGTTCTGTGAATGTTATGAACGAATTCGCACCATTATATGCCAAAACATTATTCCCACTGGCGTTGCTGCCCATGCTGCCGCTGTTGGTAGCCGGCATGATTTACGGTACCGTCTACATCGGTCTGGTTGCTGTTTTAGAAGGCGTAGCCAAGGCGGCCATGGCTCCCTTTATTGTGGTGTTGCTCATGCTGTGGCTGATGCCGCTGTGTTTTTTGCTGGCCTTAGTCGGTGTATTTCTGCGTGATGTCGGTCAGGCGGTGCCGTTTTTGATCACCATGACGTTTTATCTTACGCCGATCCTGTACATGCCGGAGATGCTGCCGGAGATCATGCAGCCTGCCATGGTGCTTAATCCGTTTGCCGATATCATGGCCTTACTCCATGGCGTGTTGCAGGGTACGGAGATGACTTGGGGTAATATACTGCGCCCCTTCTTGCTCTGGTTGCTATTGCTCGGTCCGGCATGGGTGTTGTTTTTCCGGGCCATGCCCCATGTCAGAGAGGCTCTGTGAGCGCCCACGATGAGCCGGTAGCCGTCCGCTTAGACGGTGTTGGGCGTTCTTATCCCGTCTACGAACATCAGCGTGATCGCCTACTGGAAGTGATCACTAAGCGCCCTCGGCATCGCTTGATCAATGCCTTGCATCCTACTGATCTGATTGTGCCGCGAGGTCAGGTGCTGGGGATCGTGGGCAATAATGGCGCGGGTAAAAGCACGCTGCTGAAATTAATTGCCGGTACCCTGGCCCCCTCGGTTGGGCGTATAGAGGTCAACGGTTCCGTCAGCGCCTTACTGGAGTTAGGCGGTGGGTTCCATCCCGATATGAGCGGTCGTGAGAATGTGTTTCTCAAGGGCGCTATCATGGGTATGGACGAGGCGGTGATGCGTTCTAAATACGCTGAAATCGTTGAGTTCGCCGGCATCGCTGATTTCATGGATCAACCGGTTAAAACGTATTCCTCCGGTATGTTCATGCGTCTGGCCTTCGCGCTGGCCACCTGTGTGGAGCCGGATGTGCTGCTGGTCGATGAAGCGCTGTCTGTAGGTGATGGGGCTTTCGCGCGTAAGTCATTCGATCGCATCATGCAATTTAAACGCTCAGGGCATACCATTTTGTTTTGCTCGCATTCACTGTATCAGGTGGAGGTGATGTGTGATCGGGTCGTGTGGATCGATCAGGGCGCTGTGCGTAAGCAGGGTAATCCGGCGGAGGTGATTGCTGATTATACGAGCTTTATGAATACAGAAACTATTGAACGCCGTCCTGCTGTGTATGAGTCTGCTCGTGGCACACTGACTTCGAATGATGAAAATTCGTCGGGCGTACATCAGGACATTGTTGTAACAAACCCACCATCCGTAGTATCTGGCACCGCCCGCTTGCAGAGCGTCACCGTGATGGTGGATGGCGTTTCAGGTCGCCGTTTACCGGTCATTTCTAAATCCTCCGATCTTACCGTT
>PWRN01000073.1 GCA_003556225.1 Syntrophomonadaceae bacterium | reverse complement strand
CCCTGTGTTATGATAGGGTCTCTCGAAACTCTATCGACACAGGAGGAATTCATGCCAAGCCCATCCCAAGAGATTATACAACTGCTTATGGTTTTTGCCCAAGCGTTCACGGAGACCGTTTTCATCTGGGGACAACCTCCGGGGGATCAGGGAAGAGCGGCACCTTGCTGTGTTGGCGCAGGTAGCGGGCGATCGGCACCTGGGAGAGGTCATAGCCCGCCAACTCCAGGGGGCAGCGCCCGCGCAGATGCGGCTGCACCTCGGAGCCGAACGGGGTGAACCGGTAGGTCAGCTCAAAGAGATGCAGATAGACCCGGGCCGTCTCCAAGGAATCGAAGCCCGCGAAGGTCTGGTAGTGTTGATCGAAGCGCCGAATGAGGCGTTCGGTGGCGTTGTTGGTTAGCGGGATCAACGGGCGGTCGTAGGCATTCACCAGCAAGGGGTAGTGGCGGATGACGCTGTCCACAATGGGCTGCAGCCGGGGATCGACCTTCAGCCACGGCTCGCACTGCGCCAGCCACTGAGCATACCGCTTGTCGACGGTGCGGCGCGTCTTGGCGTCAAAGAGGTCATCGAGGGCTTGACGCAGGGCGAAGAGCTTCGGTGCGGTCTGGGCATAGTCGTTGCCGAAGGCGTCGCGGAAGTGACGGTGCCACGCCTGCAGGGCGTGAAAGAGACACTGGTGATGGGTGGCGCGGGGGAAGACCGCCCCCAGCACCGCAGGGTAGTCACCACACAAGTCGGTCACGATGACCTGCGGATGATAGCCCTTGGCGCGCAGGCCCAGCAAGAACGTCTGTGCCGAGGCGCTGCCCAGGGATGGAAAGACATCGATATGCAGCAGGTCCAGCGTGTGCATATCCACCGCCACGTAGACGTACATCCACTTGCGCATCTTGCCCGGGGGCTTGTCACTTTTGGGGATCTTCACGTACTTCTCGTCGATTCCTACCACGCCCGAACTGCGGACCATCCCGAAGAGGGCGGCGATGCACAACGGCTCGCTGCCGAACGGGGCCAGCCAGTGGTACACGGTGCTGGAACTCACGTTCAATACAGCCGCCGCTTGTCGATAGCCGCTCCGCAGCCCCAGGTACACTTCCAAGGCCTTCAGCCGTGCATCCATCGTCCAAACGGAGTGCAACACCAGCCCTGGCGGGAGGTTGGTGAAGGTCTGGTAGGCGCACTCAGGATTCTTGCAGTAGTAGCGGTAGACATCGACGGTCTGACGTTGTCCTTGCGCGTCCAGATAAGCTTTCACGCCCGGCGTCCGACTCTTGCGCGCTACATAAGAGCTGCCGCAATAGGGACAGCGCACGGTTTCATCCCCTATCTCTTGCCAAGCGCCCAGCAACCAGTGTGCCATCTGGAAGAGCCACGGCCAGGGCTTCTCTTCCGGACCCGAAGGCGCCTGCCCCACCAGTTGGCGCAGAGCGACGACATCCACCCGCGCTTCCGGAATCGGTTCTTGCCCCTGTCGTTGGGCCTCGAGTTGCTCCACCAGCCGAAAGAGTTGCTGCACCACGTATCCTTCACGCGGCTGCAGCCCTCCGGCGGTTTGCGCGTACTGCTGCTTTAGGTGCCGGCGCACCTCCTGGAGCCCACTGCGGCGGCCCGCCTCTTCCACCACCCGCAGCGCCATCGTCTTCCCTTGAGCTTTCAGCCGCGCCTGCACCTCTGTCGCACTCTGCCAGATGTTCGGCGCCCAGACGGCCACAATCTCCCGGCAACGATCCTCATTGAGCCAACTACTCTCCGCCATGCTCAGCAGCCGCGCCCACTCGCCCTTCCGGAGATAGCCTTGCCAACGGCTGATGTGCTCTTGCTTGACCTCAAAGACCTCCGCCAGGGCTTCTTGACGCACGATGCCCCACGGACTCCCTTCCCGGCCCGGCGTCCGCAATTGCCGCAAGAAGAGGATGAACAGCCGCTGCGCAAACGGATCTTGGGACCGCAGCTCCAGCACGAACTCACCCTGCAGCTGCACGCGGTACGCCGGTTGATCCGCTGCCGTGCGCCACTGCTCCAGTTCCACCCGGCTGCCGTCTCGCTCGCACACCACCACACCCCCCAGTAACGCCACGCCCCGGTTGCCACTCGCTAGCCCCACTACCGCCACCAGGAGCAAACTCCACACGCTCGCCCGGTAAACCCAGCGGACCCCACGCTGCATCCGCTGATAACCCGGACTGGATAGCCCCAGGCAAACACCGCTGTTCAACAGTCCGTCAATGAGCGGTAGACACGCCAAGCCGCCAGTCCAAGGTGCCACGCTGCGCACCCCACTCACTTCCAACAACGTGAAGAGCAATCCACAACGCGCCGTCAGGTGCCAGCGGCTCGTCCACAACATCCGTGCCGCCCATCCCCATCGCGAGCCCCAGTAGCGCGCAGACAGCGGGCGGCCCCAGTACCATGGTTCGGCGGCGGTAAAGGCCCAAGGGTGGGCATCGGTGGCCACTGGAGCCACTAACACGACGAGGGCGAGTAGCAGCCGGATCCAGGCGGGGGCGCCCAGGTCGAACCAGCAAAAAAGCCAATCGGGTGTATACTTGATCATACGCAGCCTCCTGGTGTGAGTGGAAATAACCAATCTCACTATACACTAGGAGCTGCGTTTTTTATATCCGGTTCTGTCTGCCTTTACCCCTCGTTTTGCAGGCTACCTTGGGCTCTTCTACGCCTGACTTCAGTCCCCAATGCGCAACGCTCTCGGTGGAGAGACAACAGGCTTAGATTCTCAAGCCTGAACAGCCTCGGCGGCCTGTCTCCCCCGGCGGTGGAACAAAGGGGCTAACATAGCCCGTTCGTCCGGCGTGAT
>PWRN01000056.1 GCA_003556225.1 Syntrophomonadaceae bacterium | reverse complement strand
TCCAGTGTCACTTCGCCGTGGACAGAAAGACAAGTTACCCAATCTTCGCCTATTTGTAGTTTTCCGTCACAGTGATAAAGCTTATGATCAGTGCTGCCCGGGTGATCAAGGGCCGCGGCAGCGGTCACCAATTTGAACACCGAGCCGGGGGGATATGTGGCTGAAAGTAAACGGTTTATATAAACCCCTTCGTATTTCTCGGGATTCCCCTGCACATCGGGAGGATTCTCCGGGTCAAAAGATGGTGCGCTGACCATGCAAAGGATCTCTCCCGTCTGATAATTATAAACGCCCACCGTCCCCCTGCGCCCGTTAAGTTCCTTGTATGCTACAGCGCACAAATCGGCATCCAATGTAAGAGTAAGATCTTTGCGGGTGCTTGATTTGTTATGAAAGCGAGATGCTCCACTTAATATATTCCAGCCGCTCAGCCGATCCCTGAAGGCTACTTGTGCTCCGGTCACCACACTGCCGTGCAAGTCCCCTGTGGCATGCATAACAGCCGTGCGCACCGTGATATCCCTATTGAATTCTATGGTATCATCGGCCATCTGCAGCAGGATATTGCCTGAACGGTCATAAATGGTGGCCGATGACACCAATTTCCCGTCTGCATAAAAATGTCTGTTGGCAGGATAATGCGCCCACGCAGAAGCGTTGTGGAAATACTTGACAGTGAAGGCCAAAAGGCCGAACACCAGCAGCAGCGAAAGAAACAGTAATACAGAGGCACGGTTTAACAACAGCTTCATCTCAATCACCTCGAGTTGTCAGAAATCGTTCCTTTACCAGGTCTGATACGATTATCAGCCGATTTGATCAGTGCCACAAGTCCCCATGAAGCGACCATGGAAGAACCTCCGTTGGATACGAAAGGCATGGTTATTCCTGTGAGGGGAAGGATATCAACGGAGCCCAAAACATTTAATGCGGTCTGGATCAAAAATATGGAAGCCGCTCCACAGGCCGCAATGGCATAGAAAGATGATCGGCAGTTTTTCGTTAGAAACACGGCATAGATTGCGAAAAATACAATGATCACAACCGCTGTTAGTGCAACCAGCAATCCCCATTCCTCACTGAGCATACCGAAAACCAGGTCGGTATCGGCCGCGACAATATCTGCGAAATATCCCTTACCGCCTCCGACGCCTAAAAGGCCTCCGCTTGCAGTGGCAATCATGGTGCGGGTCTGCTGGTAGCCGGAGGTACTGGCATGCTCCCATACATTGCCCCATGTCGCAAAGCGGGAAGCAATGTATGGCATAAATGACACAGCCGCTATGGTTCCCAGCACGGCTCCTGCCGTTGCCAGTGCAATGGTACGCATATCCCCGGAGCGCATAAATGCGATGACGATAAAGGCACCGAAGAAAACCACCACGGTGCCAAAATCCCTCATCAGGACAAGGGCACCGATGCAGGCTCCTGAAAATCCGATAAACGCACTCATATCCCGAGTTGTGAGCAACTTATCCAGGGTTGCCGTGCCGGCCATCACAAAAGCAATCTTGACGAACTCCGATGGTTGAAAGGTTATTAAACCCAGGGTAAGCCAGCGTTTTGCGCCAAAATGAGTTTCCCCCATGGTCAGGTTCAACACCAATAGCACAAGGGCGGATACCACAAGGATGTATTTTAGCCGGTTCGCCCGTCCAAGATCCCGGATGAGCACCCCGAGCACGGCATATGCCGAAATTCCTATAAGAATTGCCCCCAGCTGTTTCAAGAGGGAATCCGGGGCTGCCGAGGCAACAATGAGCAAGTTTAATCCACAGAGAAAATAGCAGAGCAATTCCAGCTCAAGATGTTCCCGGCTGCGCCATTTTAAGATCATATAATGTAAAGATTCTGCAAGGATGAACAAAACAAATGTCAACGGTACCGCCGGATGTACCGCGGCACCCATGGAAAAGAAAATCTGAAGGCCTCCCAGGATTTGAAAAAGCAAAATCAGCAAGAAGGTCACTGCGGAATTGATTTGTTTGCTAGATGGTGCAAGGTTTGCAGGATCATTTGGCTGCGGCAGCCCGACTTTTTCTTTGTTATCCAGAACCAGTTCCAATTTCACTCCTGCAAGGGAGATGATATCTCCGTGCTTGACGATCTGCGATTTTTCTATCTTTACCCCGTTAACGGCCACCCCATTTTTGGATTTTAAGTCTGCAATAGACCAGTTTCTCTGACGAAACGTAAGTACAGCGTGGTTTCTAGATACAAAAGGTAGATTTATCATAACATCAGATAATTTGCTCCGTCCGATGGAATTTTCCCAGTGGTTAAGAGGTATCCGGGTGCCGTCCATCATTTGCAGGTATCCCCATACTGCCTTTCTCCTCCGATACTGCAATAGCGGGAGAATGCATCTCAAGAATAGGGTAATGGCCAAAACTGGAAGTACCCATCTTACTACCAAAGTATATGATTCCGCTATTCCTTCGTAATGGGCAAAAAAACTCCCCATGCTGCTGGACATATCTGCAACTTTATTTAAAAGCCCTTCCAAAAGCTGTTTCGCGCTTTCTAAAAAATCACTCATAAAATTTTCCTCTTGAGATATGAATTTATCCTTGGAACATACAACGGGAATCATGAAAAGAGCTGGCGAGACACTTGCCAGCCCTTGTAATGCAGCACTTACGCAGAGACATCTTCAAAAAAAATTATGATGGACCCTGGCAAACAGCAGGGCGATATCTTGAAGGAGGAACTGCTGCATGCTCATTCCTTGCCGTTTCCAAACATCTAAACTCTTTTTCATCTTACTTTGGCATTTACCTGTTATTTTGACAATTTCATTATATCACGTAGAAATCCAACTTCAACAAGGAACTGAACCCCGGGAAGGCTTGACCGCCAG
>PWRN01000012.1 GCA_003556225.1 Syntrophomonadaceae bacterium | reverse complement strand
ATACCGGCGACGGCCAAAATGAACTGAAGGCCCTCGAAGGCTGTTACACCGATCCGTCAAAACAGAAAGTGACCCTGTGGACCTGGAACGGCTGGGGTTTTTCCCGCATCGATTAACGGCGTTGGTGGTTAGATGTTGAGGCTAGACATCGCATGAGTTGGAAAAAGGAACGAACGAGGAAGGTCAAGAATAAAGAAGGTCGAGTTGAAGATCAACAGGTTTACTTCTCCTGCCTGTGACGGCTGCTTCGCCGAGTCATCTGTCATGTGGATGATAAGGACCGGGATCGATCAATTTGAGTTTCTGGGCAAGCCCTACGGCTGCGGCCCGGTTTCTTACCCCCAGTTTGCCGTAGATATTGCTGGTATACCACTTCACGGTCCCCACGGACAGGTAGAGTTTTTCAGCAATCTCCTGGTTGGAAAGCCCCCCTGCCATGAAGTCGATAATTTCCAACTCCCGGGGGTTTAATTCCTCGACCAATGCGCGGTGGGAAGGATCGATCGTCTCATCGATCCTCTCTTCGCCGGCCATCAGGCCTTCATTTTCTTCCCCGTTTGACCCGGGCATGGGCACGGGTTCCTGCTTCAGGAGGTCCAGGAGGTCAATATAGCGTAAAAGTTCCTGGTCGAGAAAAACGGGTACGCTGTATTTTTCACCTGGTTTAAGCCTGGAAAGAATGCTTTCCAGGTTTTTTGCTTCATCCCGGAAGACCTGGACAAATCCAAGCATTTTCCCTCGTTCCAGAGCGGCGACCAGGGCTGTGGCAGCGGCGGCATGGCTGCCTGCCCGTTCTTCGAGGAGCGCTCGCAAGAGAAGCGTTTCGATCACGATTCGTTGATGATTTCCAGATACAGCCAGGTCCTCGATCCCGTCGAGCCGTGCGCGCACTTGCGCCAGGTTATGGGTATTTTGGAAAAGGAGCAGGCGCAAGAGGGTCAACACGCAGCTTTCTTCTCCGCCAGTTACTTCCCGGTCTGCTGTAATGCCGGCCTCTCTGAGCACTGCCTGGGCCCGGTCAGGCTCACCGAGTGCCAGCAGGGCGTGTGCCTGCCAATAGACTGCGGGCAGCGTGATAAAACGGGGGAGTCCCAACTGCCGGTGCAGTTTCTCAATCGCCCCGGTAGCTTCAAGGATCTCTTCGTGTTTGCCCTGGGAAAAGGAGAGGGCAGCCCTGAATAGGTAGTTCCAGCCCAGGGAAGGTTTTTCCGGCTCGCTCAGCAGCAAACCCCGCTCGACACAGCGCTCCGCTTCTTCCAGGCTGCCCTTTTCACGCATGATCTCTCCCAGCAGGACCCAGATAAGCCCGACCCTGGGGACAGTGGAAAACCCCTTGTTGCGGGCTGTGTGCAGCAGTTCCCGGGTAAGTTTTTCCGCTTCCCGCAGTTTTCCCAGGAAGTAGAGGCTGGTGGCTACTTTAAACCCCGTTGTAAGAATTAAATACGTGTTGCCGTAAGCCTGGTTGTTCAGGTGGGCTTCCGTGTAATAGGGATAAGCTTCTCCCGGTTTACCGGAAAACAAGCGGGCATCGCCCAGGATGATGCCCACCTTGGATCGCCAGTAATTGTGACTTTCCGGCAGCAGTTCTAGGGCTTGTTCCGCCTTTTCCAGGGCCAGGGAGAACTTGTGGGCGTTGATGTAAACATAGGCCTGTACCACGGCCAGCATGCCCCCGATTTCCCCCGGCAGGTTTTGGCTCTCATGGATGGTTTCTTCCGCGAGTTGGAGGATGTGTTCAGCCTGTTCTCTGCCTTTATGAACCAGGGCAAACCAGGCCTTCTGCACGACCAGGTGCGGATGATTGGCCAGCACTCCAGGCGGAAGGAGTTCCAGGGTCTCGACGATCAAGCCGGGGCCTTCCGAATCGATGATCGCCTCGTGGTGATTGTCAACCACCCGGGCTGCTTCTTCCAGGTTACCACCCCGGAGCAGGTGGCGAACCGCCAGGCCCGGTTCCCCTGCTTCGGCGTGCCACGTGGCAGCCCGCTCATGCAGCACGGTGACGAGATTTGGTTGGGTCTGCTGGAGCTGGTGCAGGAGCAAATCGGTGAACAGGGGGTGATAACGGTACCAGAGTCCCCGATCATCCAGGGGGATCACGAATAAGTTATCGCGTTCCAGGTTTTCCAGGATTTCCGCGCTTCCGACCCTGCCGGTAACCTCGTCGCAGAGGGATGCATTGAAACGGCTTAGAATTGCCGTTTGCTGCAAGAAATCCCGGACCTGTGGGGGTTGCTTTTTTAAAACCTCTTCTGTTAAAAAATGAAAAATATGCCGGTGACTGCCGGAGAAGTGTTCAATAAACGGATCCGGATCTGTCCTGTCCGAAAGGGCATAAGAGGCCAGCTGCAGGCCGGTAATCCATCCGTCGGTTTTGCGATACAGGGCATCGAGCTGCGTTTCGCTGATGGAAAGACTCCCGGTTGCGGCAAGGAGACGTGCGGTTTCTTCCCGGGAAAATTTTAAATCCTTCTGGCGAAGCTCCGCCAGGAAACCCCTGGCCCGCCAGCGCGCAAGGGGCCAGGGAGGTTCAGAACGGGTGATGGTTACCAGGTGCAGGGTTGGCGGCAAATTCTCGATGAAAAAAGTCATGGCCTTGTGAATTTGCGGGTTGTCGACCAGGTGATAATCGTCAATGACCAGGAACAGGCTCTTGTTGAGAGAAAAAAGCTCGTTCAAGAGGGGGGTGAGGAAGGATTGTTCTTCCACCGGGGTATTCCCACCCGGGCGCGGTTGAGCGAAGTATGGACAGGGACACCCTGCCCAAGCTTGCTTCCAGGTGCTGCAATGCTGTGACCAGGTAGGTCCAGAATCGCGTCGGTTCTTGATCTCCATCATCCAGGGTATCCCAGGCCAACCGCTCT
>PWRN01000009.1 GCA_003556225.1 Syntrophomonadaceae bacterium | reverse complement strand
TTTATCCATCTGCTACCTCCTGCTCACTTGTTAGCTTGTCTGTATTATCCCCTATTATATTTAATGATGCAATATCTCGGAAATTAACAACGCCGTGGTGTTGGATACCCACGGCGACTGCATTCAGATGGCACGCCCGGAAGGATTCGAACCTTCGGCCTACGGATTAGAAGTCCGTTGCTCTATCCACTGAGCTACGGGCGCATGTGACATTATTATACGCCTAAAATACCGATAAATCAAGACCTTGAAGAGCCTACCCCGCTGAATCATTAACGTTCATTTATGGTATTTGGATATCAGCTGGTTATCCCATCTCTTGGGGCATAATAATATTGAAAAGACAGCTATATACAGCCACACAGAGAATTTAGAATAAGAAGAATCATGAAGTAAGGAGGGATACAAAATGGGCAATACTGAGTATAAAGATCGGATCGTTCATGAATTAGATAACTTAAACAGGGAACAACAGAAGATGATGTTGGATTATTTATTGCGGAAGGCTGTGAAAAGGTCGATGCAAATGGCTGGTAAATATGCTTTGGATACCAATATCATCATTCGTTTATTTGCAGGAGATCAAGCTATTATCGGTTGGTTAGCAGGAGTATCTGAAATATATGTACGGCAACATCTCCCTGGCTGTAACCGTTCCTGTCCCTGCGCCTGCCGGCTGAACCCGGCCCCATCGCACTGTTGCAGTTACTGCTTCAGCCCAGTTTCGGCAACACACTGCTAATGCCCGGGCCCTAAGTCCTGATGCCCGGGAAGATCCCCCGGGTGATGTTCTGCAGCCGTCCCACCATCACCAGGGCGTCCCGCAGGAGGGCATATTCGTGGTTGGACAGCTTATCGGGATCTATATAATTATCGGGCTGCAGGCCTTTTTTCCGCTTGTCCGCGGCATCCTTGATGCGGAAGAGCATTAATGTCTCGTAGGCGATGGTGATGTACTCCACGTCCTTGGGGGCAAAGAGGTGGCGCTTGCCCAGCTCGTTGATCCGTTCAAAGGTATTGGTGGCAAAAAGCCCTTCGCGCAGGGAAAAGGCGCGCATGCAGTCTACAATGATCACGCAGGCCGAAGATTTCAAGTTGATCTTTCCGGCGTGTTCCCCCGAGCGTTCCGTTACGATCTTGCGGAAGAGGCTGAGGGGCACTTTTTTATTCACATGGGCTTCGATCAGGGAGCCGATCATCTGGTCCGCGTTGCGAAAATTTTTCGTGACGACATTGCGCAGCAGGTAATAGAGGCTCTGGCTGCCGTAGACGTAACGAAAATCCAAAAAAATGTTCATCATGAGGATGTTCTCGGGGTCCCAGCTCACCTTCCAGCCGTTGATGGTATCGCGCCACTCCTTGAAGCTGCGGCACCATTTCTCGTTATTGGCCATCACGTAGCCGTCGCAGCGTTTAAAGCCGAACTCTTCCAGCCCGGCGACGATCTTTTCGCCCAGGGTCAGGAAGTACGTTTTCACGTCCTTCCGGCGCTCTTCTTTGACGTCTTCATAGACGATCCCGTTGTCCTGGTCCGTGCGGGTGAACTGCTCTTTGCGCCCGCCGCTGCCCATCTCGATAAAACAGTAGCGGGTCGGGGGCGACCCCCAGCCTTCTTCCACCATGGCCCGCTCGGAGATTTCGATGATGCGCCGGGTGATGCGGTCATAAAACTCGGCGATCAGGGAGGTAATCTCCAGCACGGTGGCCCGCTCGGAGAGCAGGGCCTGCAGCACCTGGTCGATGTCTTCGCGCAGCCGGGCGATTTCTGCAATGGTGTTGTAGGATTCGATGCGGTTGACGATGGCCAGGGCGCCGGATTTTCGGGATTTAATCAGGTCCCGGAGGGTCACAATGCCCGCCAGCTTGCCTTCTTCGACGACGGGGAGGTGTTTGGTCCGGTGCTTGATCATCAAGAAAAGGGCCTGGTAGGAAAATTCTTCGGGGGTGACCGTGATCAGTTCCGAGCTCATGATGTTCCTGGCTTTCATGTTGCCGTTTTGCAAGTCCTGTTCCCGGGCGATGAGGGAAACGATGTCGCCTTCTGTAATAATACCCAGGGGTTTTTCCTGGTCCACCACGACCACGGAGCTCACGCTGTGCTCGTGAATAATGGAGGCGACCTTGCGAAAGTTGTCCTCGGGGGTGCAGGTGATGGGTTGGGTGACCATCACGTCGGCCACCTTGCGGCGCAGGGGCTCATTTTCCAGCTCATTGCTCTCTTCGTAAAAGCTGAATTTCTGGTAGAGGGAGAGCAGGCGATCGGAGAGCATGCGCGTAAAAAACACGGCCACCGGGGAATCGGTCAGCACCACTTCTTCGAAGACATCCTGGGGGATGAGGAAACAGTGGGTGTCTTCTATCGCGCGGGCGGAACCGGGGTACTGGTCGTCAGAAAGAAAGGTGGTCTCCCCAAAGAAATCATTGGTATTCCGATAACCCGCCACTTTTTCCTTGCCAAAGCTGTCGGTGACCGTTAATTCCACTTTGCCTTCAATGACCAAAAACAAGACGTGTTTGGAGACTTCGTTTTGCTGGATGAGCAGGGTCCCCCGGGGGTATCTTCTCTCCTCCACCGCATCCGCGATCTTCTGGAGCATTGACTCGTCCAGGTGATGAAAGAGTTCCATGTTCTTAATCCGTTCGACCCGTTCCGAGTTGGTCATTTGCGATTTTTCCTGGACTTCTAGTTTTTTGTTGTCTGGAGTCATGGAGGATAACGCTCCCTTATGGGTTTCAGCGCTGCCTGTAAGCCAGCGGGGTATGGGCTCGTGCGTGTGATGAGAAGCAGGGCGGTGGTCTTTGTTCTACCCGGAGCCTGCCTTTTCACGGAGTGTTTCTGCTTCAGGTATCACCATGAATACCCATGTCTTATTATAGCAGAAGGAGCGCGCGATGGAAATATAAAGAATAAGCCCGCGCATCCGGACATAAAAATGGCTGGGGCGGAAGGATTCGAACCTTCGAGTGCGGGTTCCAAAGACCCGTGCCTTACCGCTTGGCGACGCCCCAGCAAGCAAAAACCTTAAATAATTGTGTGAAGGAGAAGGAAAGGGAGAAGGAAAAGAAAAAATCTAAATGGGGTGAGTGATGGGACTTGAACCCACGGCCTCCAGGGCCACAACCTGGCGCTCTAACCACCTGAGCTACACCCACCATAATTAAATAACCCCAAATACTTCCTCCGGGAATAAAATTTTAGCACACCCGGGTGGCGATGTCAAGACGTGCGCACCGTTTTTGCGCGCCGTTTTGGCGCCGTTTTGCCGTGGAATAGGAAGCCCCGAGCAAGGTCGCCTTACCAGTGGGTGATCATCTCCGTTTCGCAAGTCAAAGGGCGAAAGCTGTACTGCTGTACCCGCAAGAAGGAAATGATCTCAGGCAGCGCCTGGGCCGTCGTCTTCTTGGCCGGCAGGTCATGGAAGAGAATGATCACCCGCTCTTTACCCGCAGCCTGTCGCTTGACGGCGTCCACGATGGTGCGCACCGGCACGCCGTCTGCCCGGGAGTCCAGGCTGTCCACGTTCCAGTCCACAATCTTGTAACCGCTGTCCGCCAGGGCCCGGCGAAAGGGGGCGGTGAGGTTGGGATAGCTGCCGTAGGGCGCGCGGAAAATGCGGGTGCGCTCGCCGGTGATTTCGTAGATCAGGTTTTCGGTGCGGTGCACTTCGCGCATCAACGCCTCGGGACTTTGGTAAATCAACGCTGCGCGGTGGGAGTAAGTGTGATTCCCGATGGTGTGGCCGGCTGCGTGCATGCGGCGGATCAGTTCAGGGTATTGCTGGACATGCTCCCCGACAACGAAGAAGGTGGCCGGCACGTTTTCCTCCAACAACACGTCCAGGATGCGGGGCGTCACCTTCGCGCTGGGGCCGTCATCGAACGTCAGGTAAGCCACCTTTCCGGGTTTTTCCTCCGGGCGCGGACCGGTGGTGCCCGCAGGAATCCACCGGGCGACAACGAAAGAGAGGGCCGGCTGCGCCCTTCGATCATCGGGGTCCGCTAACTCGGCCTGCCCTATGGGTTCATCTGTCCAGATACTGACGGTCCACGTTTTGGCATCCCAGTGCAGGCGCCAAGAAAAAGGCTCGGCCAGGGGGCGCAGGGGGACGTAAATGTGCCCGTCCCGCTTCCAGTATACCCACGCAGGGGACTCTTCGGGATCAGCTGCGGCGTGCCCATCGGCTGTATCAGCCGATCCTTCTTCTGCCATCGCCTGCATCACCAGCTGGTAATGCTCCTGCAGCTGGATCGTGAACGCGACTCCTTTCCCGGTGACAACAATCTGTTGTTCTACCGGGTCCCAGTCCACGGCATAGTGCATGAAATCCCCCAGCTCCCGCAGGGGGACAAAGGTTTGCGCAGCATGAACGAAAGCCGGGCTTTGAAACGCGGCTGCCTGGGGATCGCCCTGATCTACATGAATCATCTCGACCGACTCCTGGGCATTGCCCTCCTGGTTTTCCGCGGCACCTGCGATCATACCGGGCAAAATCAGGACGAACAGCAGCAGTGTGCAGAATTTTCCTGCTTTTCGCATCGATCATTCTCCTTTATGACGCGTTTCTCAGCTTTCTACCCATTATATCTAAATAATCCCTTCTGGGCAGGCAAGCGGCATGTCACAGCAATCCGCTAATTCTTCTCGTAACTCTCCAGCCAATTTTCTATTTCTGCGATAAACCGGGGAAAAGAACGCAGCGCTTTTTGATAATGATTGTAGACCAGTTCCGGGTTCAAACTTAAATAACCGTGAACGAGGATATTGCGGAATCCTCCCAGCCCCCGAAGTTCTTCGTAAAGCGCTTGACCCAGCACTTGCTTTTCATAAAGTTTTTGTAGAATTTCTTCGTATTCTTCCGCGGGCGTTTGAAATACTCCCGCCAGGATATGATTGCCTAAATCAAGAATCGTGGAAGAAGCAATCTCCAGCCCCCTTTCCACGATCCACTGGAGGTCTGTGTTTTGCCGGTATTCCTCCAGCCCGAATCCCTCTTTTTCCTTGAGCCTGGCAAGCACCGTTTCCAGTTTTTTTAGCCGCTCTAATACGCTTTTTTTCCTGAATACCATTGCTGCACCCTCTTCTTCAAGTATTCATTTTGCACGGCCCTTAAATATGCCGTGTCCTGGTATTTGCGTATGACATTCATTTCAAAGGCATACTGCACCTGCTCGGTGCGAGCGTAGATCAGCTCACCGGTGCGAATCACCTCAAATTGCATGGAAGGAGAAGCGCTGTTAAGCAGCAGCAGGTCCAACCGCTCTGTCTCCAGTGCCGCTTGCACGGCCAGCATGATTTCCATGTAGTTCCGGTAGAGGGCTTCGCCGTGAGCATCAATGTACACAGCCAGATCGACATCTGAAAGGGAATCAGCTTGGGCATGCGCATAAGAGCCGAATAAGTAGGCCAGGGCTACAGGCGTTTGTGGAAAGAGGTTTTTTAAACGCTGCAAAATTTCTCTCCGTGCCAGCTTCGTCCCGGGCAAAATCTTCCCGGATGGGCCGCGGTGAAAGTCAGATACGCCCATTTTCACTTTCCTCCCATTCATGCAAAGGATCTTTGTCCTTGCGATGATATGCTCTGCGATGATATGCTCCCTGGAGCCTGGTTAAAGTGTTAATTCCACATGATTGTTGCTTTTCCTGCCCTTGGTTCAAGGGTTTTACCTTTTCTATCAACCGTGTGCCGTGGCAAACAACCGTCCATCATGCGCTTGCTTCGGTTTCCCGTGATCCGCGATAACCATCCCGGTGGATCGCCGGGGTGATCCAGAAGAACCGTCCCCGTGGTTCACCCCTGGATCAGTGCAGGGGAACCGAAAAGCCGGTTCCCCTGTTCGTCTTCCTTCATAATTAGTGGATAGCTCTGCTCTCTGAGCTCGACTTGCTGTGCTTACTTTACTTGTAGTCTCTTAGCTCAACTTGTCGTGCTTGCTCTACTTGGTGTCCTTGCTCTCCGCCTTTTCGCTCTTGGTGTCCTTGCTCTCTGCTGTACCTTTTGTGTCCCTGGTATCCTTGCTGGCTTTGGCACCTGGGCTGGCTGCGGGTTTTTCCCCGGCAGGCTTAGTCTTCTCGGCGGGCTTGCTTTTTTTCTCCGGTTCGGAGCGATCGTGCAGCCACTTGGAGACAGCCGGAGCCACTTCTTTTTGGGACTTGGAACTGACATAGATCCCGATGTGCCCGCCGGGGAAGGAGATCACGTCGGTATCCTTGCTGCCCACGGCCTTGTTCAGCGGTTTGCTGGACGAGGGGGGCACCAGGTGATCCTGCTCGGCGAAGACATTGAGCACGGGCATGGTGATCTTCTTCAGGTTGACCGTGCGGCCGCCCAGCTCCAGCTCGTTCTTGATTAGCTTGTTATCCTGGTAGAGATCCTTGATGAACTTGCGGAAGGCCTCGCCGGCCTGACCGGGGCTGTCGAAAATCCACTTCTCCATGCGCACAAAGTCCTGCACGACTTCCGGGTTATCGATATTATTCAGCAAACCCATGTACTTATCCAGCATGAGCTGGAAGGGTTTGAGCATGAGGAAACCCACGTTCATAAAATCCCCGGGGATGACACCGTAGGTGTCCACCATGGTATCCACGTTGAGGTAGCGGCTCCAGATATTCAGCAGGCCGTCGTCCACGTGGAAGTCGATGGGGGCGACCATGGTCACCAGGTTCTTGATTTTCTCCGGGTAGAGGGCAGCGTAGATGGTGCAGAAAGTTCCGCCCTGGCAGACGCCCAGCAGGTTGATCTTGTCCTGTCCACTGAGCCGGCGCACGGTATCCACGGCGTTGTTGATGTAGCCGTCGATGTAATCTTCCATGGTGATGTACTTATCCATCTTGTCGGGGTAACCCCAGTCGACAATGTAGACATCCAGACCCTGTTCCAGCCAGCCGCGGACCACGCTGCGGTTCTGCTGCAGGTCCATCATGTACTGGCGGTTGACCAGGGCGTAGACGATCAGGGTCGGCACCGGGCTGACCTTCTTGACCAGGGGCTTGTAGTGATACAGCTTAACCTTGTCCTCTTCGTAGACCAGCTCCTTGGGCGTGAGGCCCACATCCACCTCTTCGATGGAGAGCAGGGAATTCACCCCCTGGAGCAGCTTTTTGTTCATTTGGAGACGTTCTTCAACAGCTTTCTGCATGCTTGCCGGATTGAACATGATTATGCGCTGGCACCTCCTTCGGCACTTTTACCTTCAATCTGCGCGCTGAGTTCTTGGATTTGTTTGCCCTGCTCCTTGATGGTCTTACGCATCTGGTAGACGGTCTTGTAAAGGGAATCCATTTCTTTCTCCGTGGGCACGGGCAGGTTTTGGCTGACGAAGTCGTCCACCAGGTCATCGTAGTGCTTTTTAAAGCGCACCCAGGAATCTACCGCTTCTCCCAGCATCTTGGAGAAACTTTCCGTCTTGAACAGCTCGAAGTAGGCCTCTTCATTGCTGTGCCACCAGAGCTGATAAAATTCACTGAAAGTAGAGGGGGCTTCGCCCTTTTCCGCCAGTTCGGCGATACGCTTCATGAGTTGTTCCATGACTTCTTGCCCCGTTTTATAGAGAGAGGCCGAAAACTTGTTGGACGAGGCCAGGTACTGCATAAAGGAATCGATGCTCCCGCTGATCTTTTCGAAGCTCTCCCGGCTCAGGCCGAGAGCGGGAACGCGCAGCACTTTGCCGTACGAATTCTGGTACGTTTCGTGCCAGAGCCGCAGGAAATCCATGTAAGCATCCCGATCCCCTTTCATGGCCTGCGTGTACTTTTCCTGGAGTTGATCGGAAACATCAACCCAGGGCTGTAAGAAGTTGAAAAAGACCTCCTGGTAAAGCTCCGTCATCTCCGCCGGGGTTTTCATCAGGGAACGGAAAGGTTCCGGCAGGTTTAAGGAGAAAAAATCATCCAGCACCTTGTTATAGTTTTCCAGCCAGGTGTTGGAAAACTCTTTCCACTTCTCCACATCGTCTTTACCGGGGAGGTTGTCCGCGATGTTTTCCCAGAAGGACATCATGTTGGTATAGACCTGGCTGGCCTGGGTCATCTTTTCAAAGGTTTCCCGGCCAACGCCCGTGGGAATCAGCTTCATAAACTCCTGGTAACCGGAGGCCGACCCTTTCATCATTTCCTGGTACATGTTGCCAAAAGGCAGGCTCCAGTCCTTCATCCCGAACAGTTCGGAAGACATACCAGGCTGCATGGTCTGCATGGCATCCTTCCAGAAGTTAAACATCTTCTGCTGCATGTTCCACCACCCCTGCCAGGCCTCCTGGCCTTGCGGGCTAAACATGTCTGCCATCTGTTGCGGCTGGAACTGGGCAAAGGGTTTCCCCCACATGTCGATCATTTTTTTCTGAGACTCCATCAGGTTTTTGATCATATCCTTGCCGGTTTCTCCCAGGAAATCCATGCCTTGCGCCGAGCTCATCTTTTCCATGGAGTCCTTCCAGAGATTTAACATCTGTTCCTGGGTTTCCCACCAGCTTTTCATCGGATTCTTGTCTTTTTCAGTCAAATCGATAATGCCTCCTTATTTTTGTTGCGTGGCAATCATTTAAAAGATTTTCCTGCACACTGCCGCGGTTTTCCTGCTCCCGCTTCTGCGTGTGCTCCTTACGTGTGTTCCAGGTTCATGCGCCTTACGCATACACCTATCCTTAACGCTTGCATTCTCATCTTCTTCGTCCTCTTAATCTTCTTCGTCCTCTTACATTTTCATCGCTTTGGCCTGACCATCCACGACGGTTTTTCCATCCTGGTTGACGACCGTCGTTTTCAACGTCAGGATGCGCTTGTCTTCTCTTTTTTCCACGACCTCCGCTTCTGCTGTCAAGGTGTCACCGATGTAAACCGGCGCGGTAAACTTCACCTCCTGCGACATGTAAATGGTGTTTGCTCCGGGTAAATCCGTGCCCAGCACCGTGGAAATGAACGATGCCGTAAGCATGCCGTGAGCAATGCGTTTCTTGAAGCGGCTCTGTTTGGCGTATTCCTCGTTGACATGCACCGGGTTAAAATCCCCGGTGATGCCGGCAAAGCCGTAGATATCCGCCTCGCTGATTGTTTTGGTGAAGCTGGCCCGGTCCCCTACCTGGATCTCCTCAAAGGGGCGATCGTTTACCATGGTCATTCCCTCCCGATGTAAAACTTATAATTATCCAACTATTCCTTCCAAACGTCAAAAGCCCGTAACAAAGAAGCAAGCGCCCTCATCATTTGGTCTGCAGCGACACGGTGAGGCGCTCAAGAGTAAACCAAAAAGTGACTATGTAAGGTGTGGAAGGGGTTGAAAGGTTGTACTGTTGGCCTGGGCGAGAAAAAAGTAGCGTATGGATCGGATGTGCTTACCTTGCTGCCGAAGAATTCCCTATAAATGCCTTACATCTCATTGTAACACGCGCGGATATCCATGTCAACCGCACTTGGAACTTAATTTTATGATATGGAAGGTATTGCCTTGCCGGGAAGGCGAAGTTTGGTAACACCCCCTTGATTATAGGGCTTGCACCCCTGGCAGGTTTCCCACCTGCCAGCCGGGTTTTGCATCTAGTGAAATTGCATTTCATTTTTTTGACTATTTACTGGCCCATTTTTCAGACAGTTCAAGTTCCTGGCTTGGGAACTTCACTGCAGCACGGCCCGAGAAATGTTCTGCCAGATGCAGCAGGGCTGAAGATCCATTGAGCATGGGTTCGCGGGATAACGCGATTGCGGAATCTCAGGATTTCCCGGCCTGTCCCCGCTCTTTCCTGGGCCCGGGAAAATCCGGGATGCCTAAGGTCTGGCCCGGCGGTTTTTCGTGCCCGTGCCGCATCCCTGCGTGATCCTACTACTTAATACTATTTCGCCGCCGTGCAACCATTTTCCTTCTGACTAATTTAAAAATTTTCAATATTTCCATTATGGCGCGCCGGCAGGCTGAAACGAAATCAGGCGAGTACCCTTCCTGGCAGCCCGAAAACCCGGGCAGCGCGACCCGGAATCCCTGGGGCAAACTCCGGTGCGTCTCACTTACGGCATGGGAAAAATGCGGTTAAAGAGCAAAAACATCAGCGGGATGCTGATGATGGAAAAAAGGAAGCTGCCCAGGATGTACTGGTTGGCCAGGGAAACGTTTCCTCCCACGCGGGCCACCTGGATGGGGACCCCCGTGATGGGAGGCACGGCGCTCTGCAGGAAGAGGATCAGGGCGATGGGGTAAGACGGCTGCAGCAGGGTCAAGAGGCCGATAAAAACCAGGGGAAAGAGGAAGTTTTTCACGGCAACGAACTTCAGGACTTCCCCCAGGAAAATTTCGCCTTTCCTTTGAAAATCGAGATAGAGGCTGCCCCCGAGAATAATCATGATCAGGGGCAGGGTCATGGCGCCCAGCATATCGAACATGTTTACCAGGAATTCGGGAAAATATTGTTCCGCCCCGGAGAGCACGAGGGTCATGGCCAGCAGGGTCATCAGCAGCACGGGGTTGAAGATGCGCTGCAGGTTGAAGGCGGGCTGTGCGCCTGTGGCCTCCGGTCCGCCGAAAAAGAAATGGTAGGTGCTGAAAAACAGCACGGGATGAAAAATGATGAAGATAAAGAGCTGCACCAGGTAGGGAGAATCGGAGCCGAAAAGCCCGGCGATGACGATAATGGGGAAAAAGAGCCCGTTCTGGTAGAAGAGGCTGACGGCGAATTCGCTGCGGTAGGCCCGCCTGGCCAGGTAGCGGGCGGGCAGGGTGAGGGCCAGGGCGGTGGCGGCGAAGAGCAGCCACCAGAGGGGAAGCTTCCACCAGCCCGGGGTTTTTTGCGGATCGAAGTTCATCATGATCCCGGCGAAAATGACGCTGGGCAAAGCGATTTCAATGGCCAGCCGGGAAAGCACGGAGATGACGTTTTCCGGGATGATCCCCCGGCGCAGGATCCAGAACCCCAGCACCCCGATGCCGATGATCGCCAGAACGGATTGGAAGACAATGCTGAAAAGTTCCATGGTGGTTTCGTCCTTCCGATAAATAGAAAAGCCCCCAGCGTGAGGGGCCCTGGAGCGGGTGATGGGAATCGAACCCACACGACTGGCTTGGAAGGCCAGGGCTCTACCATTGAGCTACACCCGCACGTGAATTACACTGGCCGGAAGGTTTTTTTCTCTTGTATTGCCCTCCCGGAACCTGTCAGCTAGAACGTACTATATTATAACCATTTCTTTCGACAGGTGCAAGCCCAACGGGAACAATTATTCTGGGGGAAAAGAATATTCCCGGAAGAGGGTTTCCAGGGCGCGCAGGAAGCGGCGGCGCAAATCATCCATGCGCCGGGCCGCTTCCCGGTCGGGTGCCGCAGTCAGCGGGGGAGCCCCCAGGTAGAGGGCGCGGTTGAACTCTACCTGGATCCAGGGCAGGCGGCCGGCAAAATCCTCTTTCGCCCCGCAGCCAGAATCGCTGCTGCC
>PWRN01000006.1 GCA_003556225.1 Syntrophomonadaceae bacterium | reverse complement strand
TCCATTTCCTTATTTTCTAGTTCGCTATGTGGATACCGATTCCTCTAAAAAACACCAAATCATGGGCAACGACTGAACCCTGCAATCTAAACGCCCGTGCTTGGGTTGCCGTTTTCCTGTATTAATTTGCGCAGCTTCTGCAGAGCCCGAAAAAATGAATCGAGGCCGAGAGGATATGAAAACTTACATTTTGGGGATACACAGGCAGGAGTTGATCGTCTTCTATTTCCTGGATCCGCCCGCATTCCAAGCAGATGAGATGATGGTGTTCGGGATTCCGTTTAATTTCATAGCGCGCGCGACCGTCTTCCAACACCAGGCACTGCACGATGGAAAGACGGGTTAACAGTTCCAGTGTGCGGTATACGGTAGCCAGGCCCAGCTGCGAACAGTTTTCTCGAGCAATCAGGTAAATTTCTTCGACTGTACAGTGGGCTCCTTTTCCCGCCTGAGTCAGGGCCTGCAGCACTGCTTTGCGCTGGGGTGTGAGGCGATAGTTTTTCTCCAGCAGCTTGTTTTCACCCTGGACCACCGCTCTTTCTACCATGAGATTCTCCCCCTTTATCACTGCCCGTGCTGCCAGGAAGCACGGGACGGCGTATAATCCTGGGCAAATTGATTCATCCAGAAGAGCCGCATCAGATTTGACGAAAGACTTTATGGTCTTATGTTCATATTAATTTTACCTAAGACTCCCTGCCCTGTCAAGACTAGATATGATTGTGTAGCTTTGGCATTGACAGCTCGCTTTCTGTTTGTTTAAAGGGCTTTCGTCCTTCCCCGTCGAAGTGAACCGTGAATCTAATATCATCTGCATCGACCAAGGGGTGAGAGCTTGTTCTGGAAATTCGGCTTTGCCCATAAAACAGTTAAAGAGCTGCGTAAAAACCAGGGTTTGACAGCCCAGGAACTCGCCTTGAGCGTGAAGGTGGAAACGAGCCTGATCAGAAAAGTGGATCGCTTGAAGCTAAAAGATGTGCCCGATCCCCTGAAAACAAAAATCACTCCGATCTTAAAAGGCGACAAGGTAGATAAAATGCCCTGGTTGTAGCAAGCACGTAAAAAACCGGGCAGAGAATCAATCCCGCCCGGGTAAATTAAGGTTAGACGCTCCGGCTTTTCGTTTTTCTTCCCTTAAATACTTTATTCATCCTTGATCGATATCTGCTTGGGCTTGGCCTCTTCAGCTTTGGGCAGCTTGAGAGTCAGGATGCCGTCCTTGTAGATGGCTTCTGTCTTGTTGGAATCTACAGATGTTGGCAACGTAAACCCACGATTGAACTTGCCGCGAACCCTTTCTTTGAGGAAGTAGTTCTTCTCCTGAACATCTTTTTCCTCGGTCATTTCTCCGCCGATCAACACCTTGTTGTCCGCGATGGAAATCTTAATGTCTTCTTTCTTAATGCCGGGCAACTCGGCCTTGATGATGAACTCTTCCTGAGTCTCTTCCATGTCAACGGCCGGTTGCCACCCCATGCGTTCACCATAACCCTCATCAAACATCCGGAAGGTATCACTGAGCAGGCGATCAAAATCGTTCCTAATCCCCATCAACTCATTCATCGGACGACGTCTAATCAGGTTGACCATGGATAAACACCTCCGTAAATCATTTTGTTCATACGAAAATCAACCATTTATTCTTTGAAGGTACCCGAAAGCAAATCCGGAGCGACTTCCCTTATTTTATGAATTAAGTCGTCTGCGGCCTTGTTTTTGACTACCGGCTCATCGCTAGAAGCATCTTCATGGAAATGAGGGGACAGCAAACCCAGGATAATTTTTATGCCCGGTAGATTCACCTCCCTTTCTTTGTGCAGGTAGTAAATGACGCGTATTCGCTGCACATCCCCCTGGGAATACAGCCGCGTATTCCCTTCCGTGCGATAGGGTGAAAGCAGCTCAGCTTCTTCGTAACTGCGCAGAACCCTGGGTGAGATACCGGTTATTTTTGCTGTAACGCTGATGCTAAAGAGTGGCTCTTTTTGCTGATATTTCATCGCTGCTGCACCCAGCCTTTCCGTAAGTAATTATATTATATCACTTTATGTATGTCAATATGTTAACTTAATAAATTTATATTATAAATTTATACGTGTCATATTATTTAACATATGCGCGTTATATTTTTACCACGCGGATTGTCTTTGTTGCTGTCCCGGGCAGTGCCAGGCGGGTTGGAGCATCGGGGAACATGTCAGGGCAGGAGCGCGACGCGGTTGGTCAGCTCTCCAATTTCACCGATGCGCACGGTAAATTGATCCCCTTCTCGCAGCGGCCCGATCCCTGCTGGTGTCCCGGTAAAAATGACATCCCCCGGCAAAAGAGTCATGCAGGCGCTGATATAGGCAATGAGTTCCTCGATACTAAAGACCAGGTCGTCGATGCTTCCTTGCTGCACGACTTGCCCGTTTAAAAGACCCTGCACCTGCAGCGCTGCAGGATCCTGGACTTCCGTTTCAATCCACGGACCAAGGGGGGCGAAACTGTCAAATCCCTTACTGAGCGTCCACTGCCCATCTTTCGGCTGGAGGTCCCGGGCCGTGACGTCATTGGCACAGGTATATCCCCAGATGTGCTTCCGGGCCTCCTCCACGGCAACCCGGTGAGTCGCCGTTCCAATCACCACGCCCAGTTCCGCTTCATAGTCCACTCTGCGGCTTTGGGGTGGTAAAACAATCGCTTCGCGGGGCCCGATCACGGCGGTAGAAGGCTTCATAAACAAGATAGGGGCTTCGGGCAAGGGAAGATGGAGTTCTTCTGCATGGCTGCGGTAATTTAAGCCGATACCAATAATTTTGGAGGGATTACAGGGGGGTAGCAGTTTCAAGTCAGCGATGGGATAATATTCCCCGGCCCGTTTAAACAAACCCCCTTCTCTATCTTTCCAGCTGATCCTTTCGACAAGGTCCTCTTCAACAATGCCCCAACTGGGCAAACCCTTTTCCTGGAACCGTAAAAAACGCAAATCACCTTCGCCCCTTTCTTTTCGAGGAATACTACTATTTTCGTTTGCGGCAGCGCGATTCCTGCCCCAGGGCAAGTAAAAACCCGACCATCGTCCTTTTCGTCGGGTTTCCAAGCAAGCCATCTATCCATTTTTTACTCATGGTTTTATTTCTTAAGGAATGCTCACGGCAGGAAGGTAAACATGGATTTCGCTGCCGCCCTGAGATGATTCCACCCCCGTAAACCGATAAGCAGGGAGCCGGGTCAGCTGCTGTTCACCGTTTTCCTTGATCACAAATTCGTGATATTCCAGGGACACCTTGCGGAAGGAGAAATCAAGCCGCTGTTGGTCTGAGTAAACCGGGATATCCTTGATCTGCTCAAATGCCCTGGAAGGAGAAAGAATGGGGTAATAACCGGCCTGGAAGGTGCCGCCTTTTTCTTCGTAATAATAGCCAATGATGCCTCGATCTTCCTGGTAATAGACCACCATGGGCAAAGATGCGCTCCTCCGGGGCAGAAAAACGATCTCCAGGTAGGTTCCTTTCTGCGTGACCTGCTGGTTAATTTCCAGCCTGTCGTTGCTGCTAACCGGAAAGCCTTCATCGGATAATGTTTTCCTGGCCCACTCTTCTGAACCCAGCGTATCAGAACTGACGGAAGCTTCCGCGATGATTCCGGGTTTCCAGCTGTACTCAATGTTTTCGACCGGCTCCCGCTCATCATCCACTTGCCCGTAATACAGCTTCGGGAGGTCAACAGCCCCGGCCAACCTGACAACGTGCTCTTTTTCCCAAATGTCAAATTCCGGTTCAGGGCTGATCGGATCCTCTTCTTTTCCTGAATCCCCCCGGGTATCTTCTCCTTCAGAGGGCTTTTCAACCTCTTCCAGATCCTGCGAATCATCCGGTTGCAGCGGTGGTTCTTCAGCAATCACCGCATCCTGCTCTTCAGATTCTTCCGGGGTTCCGGTGTCAGCACCTGGATCGGAAGGCTGGTCCGCATCTGAAGCTTGCTCTCCGTCGACCTCAAGATAGCCCTCGGAAGGATCTGTCTCTCTTTCCTGCTCATCGCGGGGCTCTTCAGCGAGGACATCCCTGTTATCACTTTCGGCCGGCGTTATTCTTTCCGGCAGCCGGTGAAAATTCCTAAAAACGAAAAACCGATCCGTTGGCTCATCGGAATCAGCCACACCTGCACGCCAGTTTTGCGGCCCAAAGCTAAAATAGAGAACCAGGACCAGCATAACGGCCGCAGCTGCCGCCATTATCGGCTTGAAACGCTTCCAGCGGGTGTGCTCTTTATGCTCGAAAATAGTGGGAACAGCAGACCCTTCCTCGGCATGGCCGTGATCCTTCGCAGTGGTTCCGGCTTGACCTGATTGCAGGCGGGCCTGCGCCATCAACTTCTTTTTCAAACTGGCTTGGAAAGACGAAGAAGGCCGTTCTTCTTTCATCTCATGCAGCAAGAACGCAACTTCCTGGAGTTCCTTCCGTTCTTTCTCCGAGGAACAGAGTTCTTCCAAGAACTCATCCATAGGTTGCTTTTTCATCTTCGTCCCTCCTTTCCAGTTTTTGCCGAAGCTTTTTCAGTCCACGGAACATTAGCGCTTTCACGGCGCCTTCATTTTTATTTAAAATCTGGGCGATTTCTTTAATTTTAAGTTCTTCCTGGAACCGCAGCAGCAACGCGTCTTGCTGGTCCTGGCTGAGCGTCCTGATCAGCTCCAGCAGTTCTTCCCGGGTCACATTACGCAAAACCATTTCTTCGGGATTTTCGCTCACCGGTGAGGGAAGTTCTTCTTCGCTGCCGTCTAAAAACACCGGGTTTTGCTTGCGATAGCTATCAATAACCTGGTTCCTGGCAATTGTATAAAGCCAGCAAGCAAAAGAACGCTTTTGCCACTCAAACCGGTGCAGGTTGGCCAGGGCCTTGTAAAATGTCTCGGAGACAAGATCTTCGGCCAGCTGCTTGTTGTTTACCTTGTGGTAAATATAGTTAAATATTTTCGGGAAATAGTGATCATAAAGGGGAGCAAAGTGCACAGGGTTTTCCTGGGCCCGTAAAACCAGCTCCTGCTCATTTTTCTCCATGCTCAAGTGGACCTCTCCTCGGAGAAAGAGTACTTTTATCAAAAGTACAATTAAAGTACACCTCCTCAACCGCGGAGCCCGCCACCAGGCATGTTTTCCTCCCATGAGCCCATTAGCAGGAAAACTTGAAGCAGGAAACCGGCTACCATGATCCGGCCGGAGGTGAATTTTGCAAGTACATTTAAGGTGTAATAACTTCTACCCCCGGCAATTTTTCTCCTGCTTCACAGCTAAAAACCACTATTTACCTTTTCATTTGATCTCGATTCGCTTCAACTTGATTAACGATAGTTTTTTAAAAAAGTTACGGCTGCGCTCTTTTTTTCACCTTTGCGCCTTGCTTTAATATGACCATACGAGGTGGTCACTTAACGTTGGTCCGAAGTTTACGAGGAATTTTTGAGCAGCCCTTGCAGCAGCGCCACCATACCGTGAATACCCGCGTCTTCTACCAGCTCCCCGCGAACAAGTTTTACAGTTTCCGCTGAAGCAACGACGGCCGAGGCGCGAAGATGTTGTTCCACCTCTTGAAAGTACGCTTCCTGCACCCGGGCCAAGCCTCCACCCATCGTGATACGATGGGGGTTGAGCAAATTCACCAATACAGACAATCCTTGTCCCAGGTAGAAAGCAGCCCTGGAAATAATGATCTGAGCCCCGGGATCGTTTTGTGCCGCAGCCTGGAAAATATGCTGGGCCGTTAAGCTTCCTGCATCTTGGGCCAATTGCTGGATGACTGGAGAACTCCCGGTTTTAAGAAGTGTTTTCCCTTCACGCGCGATGGCTTTGCCAGAGGCCAGCGTCTCCAGGCAGCCCCGGCGGCCACACCCACAAAGCGGACCGCCGGGCTGGAGAGGAATATGTCCCACTTCCCCGGCAAATCCCCTGCTACCGTGGTATATCTTTCCGTCTAAAATAAAACCGCCGCCGATCCCGGTGCCCAGGGTTACATGGACCAGGTGGTCGAACCCCTTTCCGGCGCCGAAGAGATACTCCCCGTAAGCTGCGGCAGCAGCATCGTTTTCCACCAGGACCGAGCAGCCCATCAAGCGTTCAAGCTCCGCCTTGACGGGGAACATTTCCCATCCTGGTAAATTCGGTGAGCTTCGCATGATCCCGGAGGATCGATCGTAAAAACCCGCAATACAGGCTCCTACCCCTCCCAGATCTTTTTTCGTTAACCCGTCCTCGACCAACAACTGCTGCAACGCGATATCTACTTGCTCCATAATAGCAACGGGGCCCCGTTCCGGCCGGGTTTCGAGGTGCCGATCATGCAACCGTTGGCCCCGGCTGTCGAAAAGGGAAAGATGTATTTTCGTGCCCCCCAAATCAATCGCAACAAGATAGGACATGATGCATCTCCTTCATCAAAATGCAATAAATTCAATAAAGAAAATTTTATAAAAGTATTGACAACTCCACCGAAAAGTGAGATAATAATCTACACAGGTCCCGAGAGGCATGGAAGGCACCTTCCAGCCGCCACTAACCGAATTGGTTTGTGAAAGAAATTTCCGAACTCTGGGTAGCAATTTCGGTTAGGGGGCTGGGCTTCACCAGGAAGTTTGAACAAAGGCCAAGTCTGATGGGCACTCGACGAACAGGTACGTTCGAGGAGGTCGGACAAAGCCAGAGGGAAAACAAACTTGGTGAAGGATCGTCGAAGTACTGGAAAAAGGCAGACAGCGCTGAAGGCTTAAAAACCGGAAGCAAAGCCTGGTGAGTAAGCCAGTAGGACGACGGTAAGGGAAGCTGGAAAGTCTGTTGGGGCCTGTTTTTTTGGGTTTTTTTGATGGCGCAAAGACAGGCCCGTGAGAACAACTTCCCGTTAGTCTTTCTTTAGTGCTGCAATATATTTCAAGTTTCGATAGCGCTCCTGGTAATCCAAACCGTAACCTACCACGAAAACATCCTGCATTTCCACGCCACGATAATCAACGGGAACATCGACAATGCGTCTTCCCGGCATGTCCAGAAAAATACAAACACGCATGCTCAAAGGATTTCTTGTGCGTAAATTCTTTAGGAGGTAATTTAACGTTAGACCGGTATCCACGATATCTTCAAGGAGCAGCACATTCTTCCCGGAAATATTCACATCCAGGTCTTTGGTGATCCGGACAATGCCCATGGATTCCTTGGTGTTTCCGTACTTGTTAATCCCGATAAAATCCAGAGTGAAAGGCACGGTCAAAAAGCGGCTCAAATCTACCGCGAAGTACACGCTGCCCCGCAAGACTGCGACCAGCACCAAATCATCAACGCTGGCATAGTCGCGAGAGATCTCCTCTCCCAAGCGGCACACCTGGTCAATAATCTCCTCTTCGGAAAGCAGTATTTCCAGTGAATGGTCTTGCGGGTATGCCATGACTTTCTCCCTATCGTCTTTCTAACATGATTTCGTCGCCCAAGCTAAGAAATCCAGCCAAAACTGCATTTGCCTGCTTGAACGCATACCCTTTACAGGTGCTTATTCATCGATACCATATTTATCGAGCAAGCCCCTGTAATCACGCCCGTAAATGATTTTTATGTTTACGTGGGGGTAGAGTTCTTTTAAGCGGCGCATTTTTTTGTTCTTTTTCCAAACCAGTTTTTGCTTTTGGGTGGTGAGCTCTACATACATATCTTGCTCCGGGAGGTAAAAATCGGGAGAAAAGGCTTCAGAAATATTGCCTTCGCTGTCCCATTCCAGGGGAAATGTCTTGGGCTCATAGAGCCATTCAATGCGATAGAAGTCCAGCATGCGGGCAAACTCTTCCTCGCTGGGGTGAGCAAAAGTAGGCTCCAAACCCGTAGCATCTTGCAGCGGTTCAGTCGGCCCCTGCTCATTGGTTAAAACCTCTTTATCCGGGCGATCGGTGATCACCAGACTTTCCTTATACTGCGCCGCTTTCATCACCAGGGATACTCCTTCTTCCAACTCCAATAAGCCCGTGTTGATGGACAAATGATAAAGATCGAAATCAAGCCAGTCCTGCCCAAAGAAAAAACGAAGATATTCGCGGCGATCTTCGTCCTGTTCTGCGATCAAACGAGCGGCTGCGGCCTCATCCAGGTTGTACTGCTGACAGACGCGCTCAATTCTATTTTTCAGTGGCGCGATCACAATCACATGTACAGCCGGCGGAAAATCCTTAAAGATCACCTGGCCGCCTCGTCCGAGAATCACGAGATTTTCCCTGATCGCCAGGTCATAAAAAAAATTCTGCAGATTTTCCAAGTAAGAGTGGTGTCTCTGCTTCTCCTGTTCATCGTTTGCGGCAGCTTCTTCCAGGTATCCGATTTTTTTCTCATCAAAAATTGTTAGTTCCGGCTCCGTAACCCCAAACTCCTGCAAACGTTCGCTTATTGTTGCCTTGTTAACCAGCAGATAGCCTAGCTTTCTCGCGGTTTCCTGGGCGATAAACTCTCCCCCGCTACCAAACTGGCGAGATATGGTGATGACAGCCATGTATGTCCCCCTGAAAAAACAAATTATAGCTGTGTAGCCTCTTCGGCATTCCGCGTTGGTTTAGGCTGTCTGCCGTTCCCCTGGTTGTAAATGACCATGAAAGAAGGCACACTTTCCCGACATGCTTCGAATACCTTCATCATACCATGTTTTCTAGAACATTCAAAGTCCCGCACCGCATATTATTGTTATTATTTAAATATTACATCGAATCTCTTGACAAAAAATCAGGAAAATACTATACTATAATTAAGACAGGTCCCGAGAGGTCCTAAGGCCGGCCCGAGCGGCTTTCCCCTCCACAGATGTTAATCAGGGAATGAGCCCTAAGGGGCAACGCGAGCGGGAACATCCAGCCCGACTCGATGCAAGGCCCTGAGAATAACATACTGGGACGCCTTGCTTGGCACGGGTTAGCGAAAAGCGGGAAAGAAGTTGCCCGACGGAGTAACTATCCGCAATCTGGCGAGAAGCAGGGCAGGGAAAGCAAGGTTGGTTGAGAAAGGTCTGTTGGGACCTGTTATTTATTTGTTCTTGTTCCTGGTAGGAAAATTTATGAAGAAAGGGTGTTCTCATGGCTAAATACGTTTGTGAGCTTTGCGACTATACTTACGATCCGGAAAAAGGCGATCCCGACAAAAGCGTTTCTGCAGGCACAGCGTTTGAGGATTTGCCAGACGATTGGGTATGCCCCATTTGTGGAGCAGAAAAGTTCGAGTTTCAGAAATTAGAGTAAAATCAAGCTGCTGTTAGACGGTATAAAGGGAAAAAGTGATGTTTTAATCCAGGAAGCCCTCCATATGGAGGGCTTCCTCGTTTGTGCGGCGGTTCATCCAATTCCACCCCCACTGGCATTACTGCAGCTGTTCGAATACAGGTTTCATTTTCATCTTGACATCCTCAAAAAAATCTTCCAGCTCCGTTTCGATCAGCTTTTGTCCCTTGACGATCAAATCCCGACAATGTGCGATATCAATAGACTCAATATTGTGCCGATGGTTAATCTGCCTTTCGTAGCGAAGCGCGAGCAGGGTAGCATCCATTTCCTCTTCCGCGATATATTGTTTAAAGGCAGAAAAACAGTGACGGAGCGGTCGGCTCCGCTCCACCAGTAAAGGCGACAAGCTTAATACCAGCGAATCAATCAGGGACTGCTGGTGGAATGCCTGGTACAATTTTTCCGGCAGCTCAGGGAAGCGATCATAAATATGTAATTCAATGCCCATTTCAATAAAGTTATGGGCCTTCCACCACCCGTTTTCCGGAGGGATCTGCAGCGCTTCAACAACCTGCTCAATCAGCGGCCGGGCTTTTTCAAAGCAGTAGCCTTTTTCGTAAGAATCATATTGTTCATCGCTGTAATAGTCCAGCCCCCGGGGTTCGATCCCGTGGGTGATGATTCCTTGCGTAAAATGAACCAGCGGAGGGGCAGCCTCTTTGAAGTGCGGCCAGAGAACTAAACCCAGGCGGTGGCTTGCTTCCCAGGGGATACCGCAGAGGATGACCATATCCGGGAAAATACTGCCCAACAAGAGGGCATCATCGAGGAATCCCATTACTTTGCGGGCAAAGTAAATGTGCGTGAGCGGATACATCCTTGTTCACCTTCTTCCGCACAGAAAAGGGGCTGCCTAAGGGGGCAGGGCCCAAAACCTGGCGTCTGCCACATTTAATCTTGTTCCCGGGGTCGCATCGTTGGGAATAAAATAACATCCCGAATGGAAGGAGAATCGGTCAGCAGCATAATCAGTCTATCTACACCAATACCCAGGCCACCCGTGGGAGGCATACCGTACTCCAGGGCGTTGATGAAGTCTTCATCCATCATGTGGGCCTCTTCATCGCCGGCCTCCCGCTGCTGTGCCTGCGTTTCAAAGCGCTGCTTTTGGTCTACGGGGTCAATCAACTCCGTGAAGGCATTGGCGATTTCCTTGCCGGCAATAAAGGTTTCAAAGCGGTAGGTCAACTGGGGATCATGGCGGCAGCGTTGGGCCAGCGGAGAAACATCCACGGGGTAATCCCGCACAAAAATTGGCCCCCAGAGTTTATCCTCACAGAATTCTTCAAAAAAATAATAAAGCACTTCGCCGCAGGTTGCCCGTTTGTCTGTCTCCAAGCCGTGTTCCCGGGCTACCTGGCGGGCTGTGGCATCATCTTTGATCGCGTCAAAGTCGACATGGGTGATCTCCTTCACCACCTGGGAAAGCTCCTTCCGGGGCCATGGAGCAGAAAGATCCAGTTCACGGCCCTGGTAGCTGAGAATCGTCGTTCCCAGCACTTCCCGGGCGGCAGCGGCAATTAAGCTCTCGGTCAGCGCCATCATATCCTCGTAATCCGCATGGGCCTGGTAGATTTCCACGGATGTAAACTCGGGGTTATGGGTGGTGGAAATCCCTTCATTACGGAAGATGCGGCCCAGTTCAAAAACCCTTTCCAGTCCACCCACAACCAGGCGTTTCAGGTGAAGTTCAGTCGCAATCCGCAGGTAGAGATCCAGATCCAGGGCATTATGATGGGTCACAAAAGGACGGGCGGCTGCACCGCCGGCAATCGTGTGCATGACCGGGGTTTCAACCTCTAAAAATCCCCGCCGGCTCAAATATTCACGCATAAACTGGATAATCCGACTGCGTACAATAAAAACACTGCGCACCTCCGGGTTGACCATGAGGTCAACATAGCGCTGCCGGTAGCGCAGGTCTACATCTTTCAAGCCATGCCACTTTTCCGGTAGAGGTCTGAGGGATTTGGTCAGCAGCCGAAAAGAACTGACATGGATAGTGATTTCCTGGGTCCGCGTTTTGAAGACGGTCCCACTTACCCCGATAATATCGCCGATATCCATTTCCCGGTATAGTTCATACGGGGCTTCCCCTACGGTATCCTGCCGCACATAGATTTGGATCTGCCCGCTGCTGTCCTGGATATG
>PWRN01000034.1 GCA_003556225.1 Syntrophomonadaceae bacterium | reverse complement strand
CTGCCGCGGCCCTTGATCACCCGGGCAGCACTGATCATAAGCTTTATCACTGTGACGGAAAACTACAAATAGGCGAAGATTGGGTAACTTGTCTTTCTGTCCACGGCGAAGTGACACTGGAACAGGCACTTGCTAATTCCTGCAACGTCACCTTTGCACAAATCACTCTTGAACTTGGAGCAGATACATTGCAGAAATATGCGAATTTAGCCGGGTTTAATTCCAGATTAAAGGTAAATGGCATAAAAACAGCGGCAGGCAAGGTTGATGTGTCAGATGCACGAGGCGTAGACCTGGCCTGGGCCGGAATCGGGCAATATACGAATACGGCAAATCCGTTGAATTTTATGGCTTACATGGGCGCAATTGCCAATGATGGTGTGAGCATTACTCCGAGCATTCTGTGGGACAAAGGGATGATGTCATTTATCACCACTTCTGCAGGTGAAAAGAAGCGGATGCTCTCGGCAGAAACTGCCCAGAAACTTGGGAGGATGATGCGAAACAATACCATGAGTGCATACGGCGAGGAGAATTTCAGAGACCTTGAGCTTTGTGCTAAATCCGGCACTGCTGAGGTAGGTGGCGGGCAAAAGCCGCATGCGTGGTTTGCCGGATTTTTGGATAGAGAGGATTTTCCTCTGGCTTTTGTAGTAATCATCGAAAACGGTGGCTCCGGAAGCAAGGTTGCCGGTTCTGTGGCGGCAAAGGTGCTGCAGGCTGCGGTAAGCAGGGAGTAACCAAACAAAGAAAGCAAAGAAAGGGGTCAGGTCTTGAAATATCACTTTTTATATGCTCCATTTTCTGCACCGCTTTTCTGACCGTCGCGGTGTAAATACCGAGAGAATCAGAAATCTTCTTCAGGATGTAATCTTTTAATCCAGCTCTGATTTTTCTTTTCACCTCTTCTCCCTCTATCAATGTTTCCAGCTTCACAGAATTATGCTAAAAAAGCTGCAGAAAAACCTGCTGCCAATAAAAAGCCACAAATCTGTGCTTCTTTTATGCTGGAGTATGATGGTTTGGTTGATAAAATGTATTGTACAGGGTGGCGTTTATTTCTCCCCCCAACAGTACCACTACACTGCTAATATAAAACCAGAGCATGAAGACAATCATTCCGCCAATACTACCGTAGGTTCGAGAAAAATTGCCGAAGTTGTTGACATAAAAAGCAAAAGCCTGGGAAGTTGCAATCCACGCCAGTGTAGACAAAATTACGCCGGGATAGACGTGCCGCAGTTGTAAGGGGTAATTAGGCGAATATAAAAATAGCAGCGTGAAACTTACAGATATAATTAAAATGGGGATAGCATAACGCAATAGCGACCATACGATATGAAAAATTTCCTCAAAGCCCAGATATTGAAAGGCAAGCTCGCCAATAACTTTACCAAAAACCAAAAATAAAAGTGTAAACAAGATAACCAGAGCCATGACGAATGTGGCGAGAATTCCGATGGCATTCAGTCTAAAAAAAGACCTGCTTTCCGTGATGTTATAAGCCCTGTTAATGCTTCTGATAAGAACAGATATTCCTCTGCTTGCAGTCCAAATGGTAGCCAAAATTCCAAATGAAAACAATGTAAAATTATCTGCTGCTGCCACTTCCGAAATAATTTGAGATACAATAATAAAGGCTGCCTCAGGGAGCAGCAAGGAAAGCTGTTCTAAGGAATCCTGCCTTGGTAAGGGGGTATAGTCAATAAGAGTTATTAAGAATATCAAGAAAGGGAAAATGGACAAGATAAAAAAATAGCTTAACTGTGCTCCTCTGGCAGTAGTTTCGTTTTCCTGGACCCTTTTATACAATTCCTCAAGAAATTCTTTTATTGTGATCAAGGGTGTTCACCTCTTTTAAAGAAAACCTCAGCCCTTTTCGTTAGATTATGCTAGTATTTTGCTACAACAATGAAAAAGCACCATTAGACCTATAGGGGGTTCTATGGTGAGCGTACTTATGCACCCTTTGAATATTTTTTGGATTGACAAGTTGCATTTTCACATAGTTTCACGTGTTTCGTGTTTTACCTGGTTGTCAGTTTGTCAAAGGTGTCAAGTACCCCGTCCCTCTGACAACCCCTAAAGCCCCCATAATAACCAATTTCTCATCATATGGATTTCATTACGCGCTGGGTGTTCCTGATGTTTCTGGCCAGGGATGCAACTTCTTCATGCTCTGCCAGTCCCCGGACAAGAAGTTGTTGCGACATCATGACTGCTTCCATATGATGAGGTATCATATCTTCAAGAAAAGCCCGGTCCAGATCTTCTCCTTCCAGATTTTCAAGATCTCGCATCATGGGCTGATAATCTATATCATGTTCTTCTTCAGGATACCAGGCTTCAAGCCATATGGTCATTAGCTCAATTTCTTCACTTTGGGTTCTAATAATATCTTCCGCAAAATTTTTCATTTCTTCATTTGTTGTGTTTTCCTTTAATATTCTTGCCGTGATAACTGCTTCCTCGTGATGGGGAATCATGTGTACTAAGAAATCATATTCGCTATTTACAAAAGCTCCCATCTGCCTTGGCCTGCCGCCTGGGCTCATCATCCCTGGGCCCATTCTTCCCCTTCCTGGACCTATACCGAACGGAAGGTTTTGTTGATCTTCGGGCACAGAAGGGTAGGCCCTCTGCGGAGCGCCACTGCTGAGCACCAGGAAAGTCATGTAGACAGTCAGTGCCAATAAAACGGTCAGTGCCACGAAAAGAGGCACAATTGTTGTCTTCTTCAAGCTATACACCCCCACCCTTAAATAAGGTCTTTCTTTTTCTCTTGATACTCTTCTTTATCTATCTCACCCTGGGCGTACCTTCTTTTCAGAATATCCAGAGGTGAGTCCGCCTTGTGGGCAGTGCTATCCGACTCCCCCGGGCTGTGGATTGTTGTTACCACGGCCCAAATAATAAGCCCGAGAACAACTATCCACACAACAGGCATGAGGAACATGTTTCCAAAGCCTCCCATCATGCCAGGGCCCATCATACCGTAAACATCCCCCCGCCATGCCCAGAAATATGCGAAGAATACAGATAAAACAATAAGGATAGCCACCATGATGCCACCGATTATTAACACTGTTCTTAGATTTCGATTCAATTTTTTTGCCTCCCTGTATTTATACACCGACTCCCCTGGCGAAAGTCTCCGCCTTGCCATAAACACGTTCTCGCCGGCTATTTCTCAATCACCCATGACGCAACAAAGAGTAAAGCATTTAGCGCTTGTGAATTGTAAAACTAATTCTTAATATTCTTGATTCTATCATAACTTTTCGCCGGTTCCTTGTCAATGTAGACGTCTCTACCCTGGATATAAATCTGTAGGATCCACTCTTTCCCCTTTTCATCTTGCTTTTTGGCCGGCCAGGAGTACGGTTCAGCCAGGCATCATAATCAGGCCGGGAAACCGCGTCTACCCGGCACACCTTTCCCACGCGGCACAGGCCCGTTTGCTCCCGGATAAACCGATATTTCACTTCGGTTATCTGGAGAAGATGGCCGTTGCCTTTTTTCTTGCAAGACTTTTATAGAATTTCATGCGTCAGCTCTGCGCGAATTACACGGCATGTTTTCCTGCGGCAGGTTGTGCTATAATAGAACGTGGTGAAAGGTGGAGGATTCCTTCACCTCTTCACTATGATCGCAGAGGCGGGAGAGGTAACTATGGAGATTTTTCCCCTGGTCGTGGCCCTGATCATCTTTCTTTTGGGGATCGCGGGAACGATGTTGCCGGTGATGCCCGGGCCCATCCTAATCTGGCTGGGCATGCTGGTTTACGGCCTCCTGACAGGATTTGAAAGCTTGTCACTCTCCTTTTACATTTGGCAGGGCCTGGCGGCGCTGCTGGTGATGGCCGTGGATTACTTCGCCACGGCCGTGGGCACCAAGAGATTCGGCGGCTCCGGGATTGCCATGTGGGGCGCCGTGATCGGCCTTTTTGCTGGCGTGATCCTCCTGGGCCCCCTCGGTATCGTTTTCGGCCCTTTCCTGGGAGCCCTGGTGGGAGAGATGCTCAGGGGCCTGCCCCCGGAGAAAGCCATCCGTTCCAGCATCGGTGCCCTGGTCGGTCTCCTGGGAGGCCTCTTTATCAAGCTGGGTATTGAGGCCGTGATGATTTACTGGTTTTTCCGGACCCTGCTGGCGGCCTGACACACCGCGCCGGCAGGCTGGCCCTGGTGAAAAAGGTACGCACCCTTTTCCAGGATTCGCTTCTGGGCCATCAAACATACTTCGGAGAATTCTTCCCTGCTTAGCCCTTCAAAGATCGGAAGATCATGCAAGCAAAGGGCACACCTGGTCATGATCTCTCCTCTCAAATGCCGTGTGGCTGAACAATTCCGGGTTCCCCGGGCTCCTTCCTGCACCCGCCCCCGCTTCCCTGCCCTCTTTCATGTTTTATTCCACAACCCGGAGTGAATCCCTTTTCACCACGGCCGGATCCCGTGTTTGTTTCCTGCCGCCAGTTGTGATACAATTTGAAGCAAGAAATACCAATCCATTATATAGAGAAGGATGTGATGGCGACTTATGGATCTGTTAAACCGGGAAGTCGTTGAAACTTTGATGGAGCAGCGGGGTAAGGGGCCCTGTATATCCATTTATTTTCCCACGCTGAAATCGGGAGACGGCAGCCGCCAAAACCCCATCCGACTTAAAAACCTGCTGGCCCAGGCCGAAGAAAAGCTGACTTCCTTGGGCGTTAAAGGAGCGGAGCAAAAAAAACTGCTGGAACCGGCAGCGCAGTTGATTAATGAAAGCATCTTCTGGACCAACCAGAGCGACGGCATGTCCATGTTTATCTCTCCGGGCTTTTTCCAATACTACCGCATTCCCCTCCACGTGGAAGAGCTGGTCGTGGTCACGGAATCCTTTCACCTGAAACCCCTATTATCTCTCCTGATGAGTGACAACCAGTTTTACGTTCTCGCCCTGAGCCAGAAAAATGCCCGGCTCTTGCGGGGCACTCGCGATCTCGTGGAAGACATGGATTTAAGCGCAGTGGCTCAGAAATTCGAGGAGACCTTCCTGGAAGAGCTGCCCGACCAGTATCTCCAGTTCCATACCCGCACCCCCCGCCGGGGAGACACTCGCAGTGCCATCTACTACGGGCACGGCGGAGAAATCGACAGCGTGATCAAGGAACGGCTTTTAAAATATTTCCGTTTCCTGGACCGGGAGCTGCACAGCCTGCTCCAAGGAGAAAGTTCACCCCTGGTGTTGGCCTGTGTGGACTACCTGGCTCCCCTCTACCAGGAAGCCAACAAGTACCCCCTGCTCATGGAAAACCGGATTCTCGGTAACCCGGAAAATCTCAGCGCCGAAGAGCTCCATAACGAAGCCTGGGAAATTGTTCAGCCCTATATCCAAAAGAAGCGGGACGAAACCATCGCCCGCTACCACGAACAAAAGGGAACGGGCAAAACCTCCAACAACCTTCACGAGATCCTGCCCGCTGCCTTTCACGGCCGGATCGAATCCCTGTTTGCCACCGTGGGGATCCAGCGCTGGGGACGATATGACCCGGAAAACAATGCCCTGCACCTGCCGGAGGAACCCATGCCGGGGGATGAAGATCTCCTGGATCTCGCCGCAGCGCAAACCTACTTAAACGGGGGCACCGTCTACGCCGTCAGCCAGGACCTGGTCCCCGACCAGGAGCCACTGGCCGCCCTGCTGCGCTGGTAGGCGGACGATCCACTCTCCAGCACCCGGTTCAGGAGAAAAATACGGCAGCCGCCCTGGCATCCCGGGGCGGCTTTGTGTTGAATTCAATACTGAACCTGGGCGTGAGGTGCTATCAGAGGATAAAAATGATGTTATAACCTTCAAATGTGCCGAGGGGATGGTAAAGAGAGGGCTTAACTCATCCAGATTACTTATTCCGCCTGGCAATAATGCGTGTCAATTGAATCGAGCAGCTTCACCAGGTTAGATTTGACTTTGGTAAGGACAATGCCGCCGGTAAAAGGAATAGCGGGCTTGAATTCAGCCTGATAGCGCACCAAGGTAGCGTCATCGTCCTCCAAAAGATCGATTCTGGCATAATAATCTTTAAGCAGGGGATGGTCTATAATGCGGTAAGCATAACATTGAGGCAGGTTTGCCTCAACCAAAACTTGCTTGATCGTGTCTTTTCCGATTGTCATAAACCTGGTCGCGCCCAATCCGCCGGCATCCTGATCGCCTTCAGTAATTAATTCTACTTGAATATCAGGGGTAGGCGCCACAGGGTAGTCAACCAGTATTGAGCACAGTTTTTCCGCGTTCAGATTTATCCTTCTAAGGAAAGTTAAAGAAGCCATCTGCAACCCTCCAAATTCATTATTATCGGATCAGAAACAAAGGTTAGTGAATAATTTGCCTCAACAAAACGAATAATACCGCAGCGATAATAATCACCCAGCACCATTTTTATACCGATTATACTTGTCCTCCTCTTGAAGCCAATCAAACAAATTCATGACAGTGAAAGTCCCTTTAAACAGCCGCATGGGATCATAGACCGCGTTCAGGAAGATTGTGCAATACTAAGCATAATAAGCACATAAAAAGAACCCTCCGGCGGCTAAAACCATGCTCCCTGGACGAGGGGTTGGAACTGTGGTTTGAAACATTGACTTAAAAACAGTCGGGATGCTATAGTGAAATTACCTAAGACCCGTCAGTATGGAACACCAGCGGAGCATAAAGAAGGAGTAAAAGGAATATGAGACGATCTCATCTTAAAATCTAGGGGAAAAAGTTAAAAGAATTTATCCGGTGCAAAAAAGGTCCTTCTTCGGCCAAAATAGATAAAGTGCAGGATAGACGGGAAGAGCCCACCGGTGAGTTTAAAGGATTTAACATTAATTAGAAAACTGCAAGCTTTTTAACGACCCGGCATCTGTTGTTGACACTTGCCCCTGAAACACAGCCAATTCTTTGAAGATTAACACTTTCGCTTTCACAGAGGCATCTCATCGCTTCATTTAAATCCTAATTGCCTGGTTTTTAGGGCTACCCGTCCAAAAAGATAGAAAGGAGGGTTGAGGCGTGAGCAAAAAAATGCTGGTGATCTTTCTTTTTGCTTCTATTATGATACTAGCTACCAGTTTTACCGGCTGCCAGAAGGAGGTCTCTCCTCCGCAGCACCTCACTATGAGATGGGGTATCCCGGAAGAGGTAAGAGGCTTTGAGGGGCTTCAGAGAGAGCCGGAAGGAGCAGAGGTGGGGCTGGTAAACCGGAATACGCTGAAAGTAGAGTGGTATCTTGCAGAAAAATATGTTCTCCCCATAAGTGCCACCTCAGAAAAAGAAATGGAAGGCGTAAGATATAAGGGCAGCGGTATCCCTGCTCACCTGGAATTTGAATGGCTTAATCCGTGGGAAGAGCAGTGGTATGCCCTGGAAGAGATCCCTGAAGAGATGATCAGAGCCGAAATAAAGGAGGAAGACGGTATGCTTTCCATTGACTTTGGCCCGCCGGAAGGTGCCGATTTTGAGGAAGGCATGACCCGAGTAATCTGGTTCCGTATAACTCCCACCGAGCTGGAAGAATTTGCATTTAATATTTACGGATATTTACCTAAAGAAGAGGATCCTTCCCGTGAGCGTGTTTCCAATACCCTGACGCTGGAAGCAGAAGTAAAAAAGAGATAAGGATCTATCATTACCCGGAAAAGTAAGCATTGCTGGAAACCAGCAAACGCACCTAACGAGGTGATTGCCATATGATGCCGTTTATTCGTATCGGTGATATAGCGGTGCGTTCTTATATTATCTTTCTGTTATTGGGCGCTCTGATCCTGGCATTTTTGGTCCTGTACCGGGAAATCCCCGCCAGGAAAAAAGAGGAGCCCTACCTGGAAAGATTGTCCAAGCATCTCTGGGAGCTGATGCTGCTGACCGTCATACTGGCGGTAATCGGAGCGCGCCTGGGTTTTGTGATCATTCACCAGGACCTGTATATCCAACAACCCTGGTGGGTGGCGCTGGCTTTCTGGCGAGGGGGGCTCACCTTTCACGGAGGATTGATCATGTCTCTTCTGGGCGTAGCCCTTTACTGCCGGTGGCGCCGTTTCCCTTTTTGGAGATTGCTGGACCTGATGGCTCCTTACATGGCTATGGCATATGCCGTAGGGCGAATCGGTTGTTTTTTAAACGGCTGCTGTTACGGCCACCCCACGGAAATGCCATGGGGGATGGTTTTCCCCACCGTTGACACTCTTGCCAGGCACCCCACCCAACTTTACGCTTCCCTTTTTTCACTGGCTATTTTTTTAATCCTACAGCGTGGGAAACAGTTTGGCTTTTTCCCCGGATCTGTTTTTGCCTGGTTTGTTATATTGCACAGTGCCTACCGCTTTATCATTGAGTTTTTCAGAGTTAGCCCACCCTTTCTTTATCATCTCAGCCTGGCCCAAGTGTTTACCGCAGCTCTCATCGCCATGGGAATCCTGGTCCTTCTATGGCAGCAAAAAAAGAACAAACTGAAAGTACCTGAGACATGAGTAAGCTGAAATTTGAGGGTAATTCATCCCTCTTTTCACCAGCTGATCGACTATTTCTCCCTGAAGGAACCTTACTTCCTGATCCGTCTGCTCCGTATGCACCAGCATGGTTAATAAATCCTCAACAGTCTTAGGAGACGTTGAATAGACCCTGTAACTGCCGCAAAATCCAGTTTGCTGGACTCCGTTGCCTTTTTGGAGAATCCGGTTACCCATCACCTATATTTTGCTTACCAGGGAGGCTTTTCCTGTAAAACTGGTCAATAATCTGCAGGAGTTCGTTTCGATCTGTTACTTCTTTTTCTTCCCTTCTCATTTTTATACCTGAACCACTCATCCGCTTTTCTCCTCTAACCTGTTGATGGGATAAACCCTCAATTACATGACCGCATCAAAACGAATAACACCGCAGCGATAATAATCAACCAGCGCCATTTTTTATACCGATTATACTTGTCCTCTTCTTGAAGCCAATCAAACAAATTCATGACAGTATTATCTCTCCTATGAACGAATCCCTCAGTATATTGCTCCCTGGAATATGAAATGATAGTGTAAGCATTCTCATCGTTGGCTATCCTGAAATTTTCTTCTATCAGGTCAAACTAATGGAGATGATAGTCTCCGGCGGGATAACCGCTTTGAAAATTTGTTAACATCTGAATCGCGTCATGAAGCAGTTAGATTTGGCGCCTGCAGTCATGATTGCTCTTCTTCAGATATAAAGATCCGAGTGTTTCAGTTCAATTCTTATCATGTATGCCTTCATGGATGTTCTCCTTGTTTTCTGTTACAACATCGATCATTTGGTGGTTAATTTTCAATCAGCTTAGGAACTAATTCTACTCAGCGTCTATTCTTCAATTATTTTTTTTGCTGTTTCTTCTGCTTTTTTTTCCATATATTCAGCACGAATCTGGGATAAAGTTTTTCCGCTTTCTTTATGCACTGCAAAAACATAAGTTTGTATACTCGACCAGCCAAATATTTCTTTTAGCCAAGCCTGCATTGACAGTTCCTGGCCGTTCACAGACACATTACCATTTTCTAATAAAGTGGCTTCATTGCCATAATTTTTCGCAACAATAATATCGCCAGGTTTTACTACACCCCAATTAAGCATTTCATCAATCTTAGGAAGTGAACGTCTGGAATGAGTCCCTTTTCGCTTCACTGTAGGCATGGTTTTATCTAACAAATTAATATAGTATTCATCATACTCAGCCAAGGGCAATATCTTATCTGCATCTATAAAGATTGCATCATTAACCCTGTAGGGAATAAGCTTAAAGCAACTGATATCCACGCCATTATAGTTTAGCCAGGCCACTGCAGAGAGAGTCTGTTCATCAAAATCTGATGCTGCCAAGATAATATTCTGTTTTTTGTTGAAGTCATTTGCAGCGTCATTGGCTTCTAAAAATTCTGTGAGCTTTCTAATACCAAGCTCATACGATGTTAGCTCTCCAAGTTCAAATTCACTGCGGTACTTTTCAATGTACGGTGCAAAAACAGTTTTAACCAACTCATCGGGGCTTTGGATGGTTGCATAACTAGCCGCATAGCGGATGGCCTGAAACTCGAAGGCTTCTTTCCTACTCTCAATGTCCTTCACATCCCGTTTGATCTCAATGAGCACAATGCTGCCATTGTTATCTACAGCGGTTAAATCGCTTCTACCCAGTTTTTCATTCTTTACTTGACGACCTACAATGAGCATGGATTCTTCTTCGCCGCAGAGCATGTCAATATTACACCTGAGTAATTCTTCAATGTCATTCTCAGAAAATCCCAACTCAGCAAAGGTAACCGCTTCAACTTTTTCAGCCTTCTTGTTTTTAATAATATACATGCTACATCTCCTAATCATTATATTGGAAAGCCATCTTCCCAAAGGCGCTGCTTCTCATCACTTACGCAAGGGATAAGCCAGCAACACATTCTTAGCCATTAAACCGCCTCTTCCCGCAGCTTGTGATAGGTTTCTCGCAACATCTCATCCATCAAAGCTGTCCTGAATTCTTCATCGTCAAGGATACGGGCAAAGAATTTCTCGTTGTGGCCGATCCTGTCGACCACTTTTTCCATAAAGGCTTTATTGTACGCGTATCTGAAATCATCAATGTCATTCGTTTTGGCTTTTAAAACAAGAGCTTTGTCATTGGCAAAGTCTGCTTTGATCTGCTCTATCGAGAGTTTCTCGGCATCCGTAAAATCCGTGCCAAACCTTTCATTCAGGCGTTCGATGATGGTGGAAAGCTTTTCTTTTTTCTCTTCTTTTGGTATACCCACGCCACCCACCGGAGGCAGTGGCTTGTATTCCACCCCCGGGTCTAAGGATAGGCTGCCTTCAAAGATCAGCTTGTTCACATAATAATCCAACGCCACTTCATCTGATAAGTCCAGGATGTCCCTTGGCTCTTTGGGAAGTTTTTTCAACAAGAACGATAAGTAGATGTAGAGCTTGTGCAGGTTAACATCAACAAATGGCGTAATCTGGATAATAAATGTATACAGTCTCTGAAATTTTTTCGCCTTACCCTTAAAATCTTCTTGGCTGTCTTGTTTAAGAAACCTAAAACGTTCCCTGGCTGTATCGACGAGATGATTTAACTTTGCCTTGTCGTCTGAAGCTCTCGTTGTTTTGTAAAAAATAGCATTGAACCTTTCCACTTCCTCTTGATGGAACACCCCGTGAGAAGTCAACTCCCTTTCTAAATCATAGAGCACGTTAGGATCGGTGACTTCCTCAATGATTGTTGTTTCATAATACGGTTTAAACGCTTCCTGAATATCTTCTGCCCGGTTTACAAAATCCAGGATAAAGGTGTCTTCCTTGTCCTGATGTATGCGGTTGAGCCGTGATAAGGTTTGCACGGCTTTCAGGCCGGAGAGCTTTTTATCCACAAACATGGTATGGAGCAGGGGTTGGTCATACCCG
>PWRN01000051.1 GCA_003556225.1 Syntrophomonadaceae bacterium | reverse complement strand
CCGTAGTAACCCTGGCTGCCTGCATAGGCGACAGCCGTATCGAAATAACCGATTCCCTGCTGCACGGCGCTGTGAATGACTTCCCGGGCAGCCGACTCCTTGCCGTGGGTGCGTAAAACGCCTTCACCCCCCAAACCTACACAGGTTACCTGCCGTCCTGTCCTGCCAAACGATCTTTGGTCAATCAGCTTCAACAACCTGGATTCCCCCTCGGTCAAACATGATCAGGTGAGGACTGTAGAAAATCGGTCAATCGCAATCCCTTTCAGTCCCTTAATACAATATTATATAATAAAAGTTATCCAATTGGAAGGACAACGCAAAAATTTTTGGCTTTTCGCTGATCTTTCAGGGTGACATTTTACAAAACAATTTCAGGGTGGCAATATCACAAAGCAAACACGCGAAATTTCCCTGAATGCTGACGTGAAGGTCTTTTCCATGGTATAATCAGCGAAAAACAAATCACTCATCATGGGTCAGGTGTTGGGTCAGGGGGCGGGGCACCTGCGGGTCATGGGGACGGGGTACGTGTCCCACTCGGGTGACTGCCTTCCGGGATCCTCATCTCGAAGAAACGGGGTGCCTGTCACAATTGAGATTACAAGGCAGGATAAATAGTCACTAATATAAAACTGCCCTGGGAGGAGGGATTCGCATCAGAGGTCCGCTGACGATCATCACCATTGCTAGCATTACGCTTGTCCTGGTTGCCTACCTGGTTGGTGGATTTCCCCTGGTCGTTGAAGGGCTGGAGAATTCCTGGTTTACCCTGCTGCAGGCGGTTCCTTTAATTCTCGCTGCCTTCCTGGTCATCGGTCAACTGCAGGTGCTTGTTTCCAAGGAGTTAATTGACCGCCTCCTGCAGAAGTTCACTGGAACGAAAGGAATTCTTTTCACCACCCTGGCCGGTGGTTTTTTCCCGGGGCCGCCTTACGTGTTCTATCCTTTTTTGGCCAGCTTCCGGGAAAAGAAAATCCCGTTTTACCTTTTCTTTTCTTTCGTCGTGGGCAAGCAGGTTTACGATTTCGCCCGCATTCCCATGGAGATGAGCCTGATCAGCCCCGGCATTGCGCTGCTGCGCAACGCGATTACCGTTCCATTCCCGCTTTTCATGGGGCTCATCGCCCGCTTTTTTTACCGGGACATGCTCACCGATGAATTTTTTGCCAAGTATGAAGGGGGAGACCAACGCTGATGCTGCTGCCCACGCTTTTATTCATTCTCCTGGGAGTGCTGCTGCTGGCGTTCAACGCCCGCAGGGGAAAACACATGGAGGGGCTGAAAAGCGGCATACGGCAGCTTCTGTTGGTTTTACCGGTCATCCTGGTCGCTTTCATTTTGGCAGGCATGATCGAGGCGGTGATCCCCGAAGAATTTGTCCGACAGTGGCTTGCCAGGGAAGCCGGGATGCGCGGGGTGGCCCTGGGCACCCTTGGGGGCATGCTCCTGGCCATGGGTCCGTATGCTTCTTTTCCGATCATAGCCTCGATCTATGGGGCAGGGGCAGGCCTGGGCACCACCATTTCCCTGATCACAGCCTGGACGCTTTTAGGGATGAGCAGGCTGCCTTATGAAATGGGTTTCCTGGGCCCGCGCTTCACCGCGATCAGGATGTCCCTGGGCCTACCCTTTTGCCTGGCTGCCGGTGCCCTGGCACACACCATAGAATCTTTGCTTTTCTAAAATAATCCCATAAATCAAGAGTGGGTCGGAGAGACGGGGACCTGTTCCTTTGGAACGAATGGACGGGGTACCTGTCTCATGATCAGGCGACAGCATTTCGAACAACCAGGCGAGCGAGGAGATTTACATGGGAACGATCAAGGTGGCCGATTCGGCGAGACTGGTTGGCTCCATTACCATGGGGGATCGCGTTTACGTGGCCCAGGGTGCCGTGCTGCGGTCCGCCGGGGGTTCATTAATAGTCGGCAGCGAGAGCATGATCCTGGAGAATTCGGTAATCATCAGCACACCGGAGCATCCTGTGCAAATTGGCCGTAAGACCGTTTTTGGACATAAATGCCTTGTCGTGGGAGCATGCATCGGTGACCTCTGTGAGGTTGGCAATGGGAGTATCTTACTTCCCGGTTCCCGGGTGGGCAACCTGTGCATCTTTGGGGAAGGTACCCTTGTTCCCCCGGGGGCAGCGATCCCTGACGAATCTGTGGTGGTGGGGCGGCCGGGCCAGGTGATCCGGAGGCTGTCGGAGGGAGACAGGGAGATGATTGCACGGATGCGCGGTGGCAGCTTGCAACCAGGCCTCGTTTCTGCAAATAACTTCGAGTTTGAACCGAAAGAGGGAGAGAGTATGGGAAAATCGTATGCCTTTGGGGACAAAATTCCCGTCGTGGATGGATCCGCTTACCTCTTCGATACGGCGGAAATCACGGGCGACGTGGTGATTGGCCGCAATTCCATCGTGGCTGCTGGGGTTAAAATTATCGGCGATTCCCATGGGCCCGTCAGGATCGGCAGCGATGTACAGATCCTGGAAAACACGGTGCTGCATTTGCTGCCGGATAACCAGCTGATCATTGAAGATCATGTGACCATCGGCCCTGGTTGCATCATCCACGGCACCACCATCGGGTCCCACAGCGTGATCGAAGCCGGAGCCATAGTCTGCGATTACAGCGTGCTGGGAAAAAATACCCTGGTGAAGTCCGGAAGCCTGGTCAAACAGCGAAGCGTGATCCCTGATAACCAGGTTCTCGAGGGTTTTCCTGCCAGGGTCACCGGTGAGAATAAGGCGACCCTGGATAGACCGGCCTGGGCTTTTCGAGGGCGGGAGAGCAGGGGATAGTTAATGAAGAAGCGCACAGCGACTTCAAACAGAACATCAACGAAGATAAGCCGAAATAGCTGGCGACCGTGGATAGGAATGATGATTCGGATATCTTCCGGGTATGGACAAAGTAATTTCAATGTGCTATGATATCTACAATTGACAACTGCATAGACACATTCAGGTGCCCGTTCAGGGTGAATAGGGAAACCGGTGCAAGTCCGGTGCGATCCCGTCACTGTAAGCAGGAGCCGACCTCAATAATCCACTGGTGAAAAACTGGGAAGGAGAGGAAGGCGATGACTGTAAGCCAGGAGACCTGCCTGAGTGTCGCTACGTTCCCCTTCGAGTGAAAGGGCTGGTCGCGCGGTAAAAGCGCCTGTTGTGTATTCACTTCAGCGTTTTTTTTTGGAAGAAAACTCCGGCTTTGGATGATCGAAGACCGGAGTTTATATTTTACGTCCTCACCTCTTCGATCCACTTAGTTGGCTTAACCCTGGACTGGAACGGGAAAAATATAAATGCAGGAGGTTGCATAAAGTGGGCGGCAATCATCACTCCGCACATCACGGAAAAAAACAGCACAGTATCCCGCCTGTGAAGCCCTGGGAACCGCGCACCAAGCTTGTTGCGGGGCTGATCTACGTGTTTTGTGTGATTAGCCTGGGTGACCTGAGGCTGCTGGGGGCGGCTTTCGCCTTTGCCGTTTGTTTTGCCCTCTGGACCGGGCTGACTCCGGGTCAACTGCTGAAAAAGCTGGCGGTCCTGGTTCCTTTCCTGGCCCTGATGAGCCTGCCGCTGCTGTTCAGCGGGGGCATCCCCCCGGCGCCGGATCGGATCGAACTGGCGGCACTGATTGTAATGAAGGCGCTGACGGCGATGACGTTTACCCTGTTTGTCTTTACCAACCAGCCCGTCGAGGAGATGCTGGAAGCGATGGAACATTTAAAAATGCCGGCAGCCATCACGACCACGATTTACCTGGCTTACCGCTACGGTTTTCTCTTCATCCACGACATGCTGACGACTCTGCGGGCTTTAAAAGCGCGGCTCTTTAACGCCCGGCTCAGCCGTTATTCCCTGGAGATCTACGGTGAGCTCTCCGGCGGACTGTTCATCAAGTCGATCAACCGCTCCCAGGCGGTCTACCAGGCCATGGCAGCGCGCAGTTTCCAAGGAAAAATGCCGATCAGCGCGCCGCGCCCCATCAGCGGGGCGGACTGGGCCAAGGCGGCCCTGCCCACGGTCTTTGTTGCAGTCTTGATCATCCTGGAGCAGGTGGTGCTATGATGTTTGCCCTGGAAATCGAGAATCTAAGCTTTACGTACCCTGACCTGACCCCTGCTTTGGAGGATGTAAGTTTGCAGATCAAGCGAAAAAAGAAAACCGCCATCCTCGGGGCGAACGGCAGCGGAAAAACGACCCTGATTTATCACCTGAACGGGATCATCCCGGCCCAGCAGGGCAGGGTTAAGGTGCTGGGCCAACAGGTTGATAAAAAAAACATGCAGGAAGTGCGCAAGGCCGTGGGGCTGCTCTTTGATAATCCCGATAACCAGCTTTTTTCAACGACGGTTTTTAATGACATCGCCTTCGGGCCCCGTAACCTGAAGCTGGACCCGGACACGATGACGCGCAGGGTCCAGGAAGCCCTGGAGCGGGTCGGGATCCGGGAGTTGGCCGAGCGCCCTCCCTACTGCCTGAGCCTGGGGCAGAAAAAGCGGGCGGCCATTGCCGGGCTGCTGGCCATGAAGCCGCGGGTGCTGGCCTTTGATGAACCGTTTTCCGGTTTGGATCCCGAAGTGGCTGACCAGTTCCGCGAAATTTTGGATGAACTGGTGGAAGAGGGGGCGACCCTGGTTTTCAGTACCCATGATGTGAATTTGGCCTACGGTTGGGCCGACGAGGTCGTGATCATGAAAGCCGGCAGGGTTTTAACTGCTGGCACGTACGATCTGCTGCGGGATGGACAGGTGCTGAAGGAGGCTGCCCTGCCGCTGCCCCTGCTTGCACAGCTCTTCAGGAATAGCCATGAACAGCCCCGTACCGTGGAGGAAGCAGCCGCCCTGGTTGAGCCGGGGTCGGGCAGGCTCAAAGCGGTTGACAGCTCAAGATAAACAAAAAGGGTATTCAAGGGAGATCTATGGCTAGGTCGGCAAAACGTTAATACTTTACATAACAAGGAGGAATTTATTCATGAAGAAGAGTTTGTGTTTACTGGCAGTTCTGGTTCTGGGGATGACGCTTCTCGGCGGTTGCGCACAGCAGGTTCAGACAGCAGACGATCACTATGACCAGGATCATGCGCACCATGAGGAAATTACTGTGTTTGAGGTCATTGACCGCCGCGCGGACGAAGTAACTGCGTATGTCCACGGGGATCACTGGCACGGCAGCCTGCCCAACATCGCTGCAGGTGAAAGTATTTCCCTGGGCGCTTATATCGAGGAAGACGATGAAGAAGTGCTGCTCGACGGTGATCATCATGCCTTGGGTGTAATCCTGGCAGACGGAGCGGAGGAAGGCATTGTCAGCTTTGATCTGCACGGTGATCACGTCCACATCAAGGGGGAGCAGGAAGGCGAAACCACGGTGATATTTCAGTTTATCCATGGCGGCGATGTTGAATACGAAACGCCGCCCATCACGGTGAACGTCGTGCAAGGCAACTAATGCTGCGAAAATTTGCCTGATGAGGAGTTGATTTTATGCACATCGCCGATGGAGTGCTAAGCACATCGGTAGCAGTTGGCACCTCAGCGGTAACCGCTGCCGCCCTGGTATATGCAATCAAGGGGATGAAGGAGGAGGAGATACCGAAAACCAGCCTGATGGCCGGAGTTTTCTTTGCGGTATCTCTGATCAGCATCCCGGTAGGTCCTTCTACAATCCACCCGGTGTTTGCCGGTTTATTGGGGGTGATCCTGGGCAGAAGGGCTCCGCTGGCCATTTTCGTGGGACTCCTGCTCCAGGCAGTACTTTTTCAGCATGGCGGACTGACGACCCTCGGAGCCAATACGCTGATGCTGGCAGTCCCGGCCCTGTTGTCTTACGGGTTGTTCTACGGCATGGTGAAACGGCAGGTCTTTTTACGGGGGGCCTTTGTCGGAGGGCTATCGGTGATGATCGCCGTGGTGCTGCTGGTAGCTTTGCTCTTATTAACCGATCCCCGGTTCGGCGAGGGCACTTTGTCGGTGATTAATATCCTGGTGATGGGCCACCTGCCCCTGGCCGTGATGGAGGCCCTGGTGACCGGGTCCGCCTTGAAGCTGATTCAAAAAGCAAAACCGGAGATGTTGATCAATCAAGGAACTGCCCTTTCAGGCAGTTCTTAAGAGGTGTTCAGAAATATGAAATCTCGCTTGTTCGTAACTACTTCTATTCTCTTCGTCTTTTTACTCCTCCTACCGGCGTCAACTGTTTTTGCTCACATGATGCTCATTGAGCCGGTGGAAGAGGGCAAGGTCCAGGTGGTTTTTGATGATGGTTCGCCTAACCGGCACGCTGAAGTGGTTGTTTTTGACGAAGACGAAAATGAAATGGCCCGCGGGGACGTTGACCGGCAAGGATATTTCAGCTATCCGGCGGAAGGTGCCGTGATGTTGGTAGCAGATGACGGCTTTGGCCACCGCGCAGAATATCTCGTCGGGGAAGATGCCCCACAGGCCCTGCCCCGGGTTCCCACGGTCGGTGCAGTCCTGGCCGGCTTTCTCCTCATCGCCGGTATTTTCCACTACCGGGTCCGAAAAAGAATGATGTGACGCTGCATGGCACTAAAGCATGAGAGAAAAAGGGAAAATAGTCTACCCTCTAAAAAATTTTGCTGGCATCGTATATATAAGTAAGGTCACAGGATTGGCTGGAGGGTTATTTGTGTTATCTCGCATGATGTTTTCTTTCATGAGGTCGCAGCATCAATCAACGGAAACAACCCGGGAAGGATGTGTGCATGCATGGTAAGCGAATGGCGTTGTTCTCACTGTGATCGGACCTTTTACAGCGCTAACGAGGCACGTGAAAGGAAAATGGTCATTTGTGCCAACTGCGGCAAGCAAGTTTTGAATCCCTATTTCAACAAACGCGGGCACATGGAAGAAGCGAAGTGTGATGGGCACAGGCAGGGGGGCTAACAGCGAAAAAGCGGGAGAGGCAGCCGTCGCGACTGCTGCTATTCTAACATGTGACCGCAAATTTGAACAGGTGGTGGCCAAAGATGATCAAGAAGTCTGCGTCAAACGTTGCATAAAAAAGACCTAGAAATTTTTCATCGCTAAAAGAAACAGGATTAACGCGCTGGTTGTAAGATGTCTAGATATTCAAAACATTCACAATAACGCTGTCATTTTACGACTTAATATGTTAAAATATTCATAAACTAACCGGAGGTAACGATAATGGTACTTTATGTCTCAAAGTGGAACATCAACCCGGACAAAGTGGAAGAGTATGGTAAGTGGGCCCAGTCTGCCGTTCAGCGTACCCTGGCAGCTCCAGGCGTGGTCGAATTTCGCGCTTATCGAGGAGCAACCGGTAGCCACCGAGTAATCGTTACCTATGAATTTGCCGATATGGCCAGCTGGGCAACCTGGCAGGCTGACGAATGGGTGCAGCAAGTTTTCGACGAGACTTTTGTGATGGGTCTAAACGTGACTTCAGAACTTTGGGGACCGTCGCCAGTTGTGCCTCAACCTATCAGGCCTGGAAAATAGGCCGTTCCAGCACCGTATCTGCACATACGGTTCATACAGGGGGGAGACCGCATGATGCCGGTGGTTTCCCCCCTGCTGCTTTTCAGGAATGATAGCTCGTCACCCTTCCCCCGCGCGAGTGATTTTTCACCGGGACTATATCTAGAGGCGTTAACTGGCGGGAACGTATTGCAGGAATTTTGTGATATCTTGTTGAATTTGACCAGGAAAGCAGTACAGCCTCATGCTGCATACCGGTGGAGACGTGATCATGCGCAATCATAACCAGGACGAAATTTTGCTTTGTGATCTGGACGCTTTTTTTGCCGCGGTGGAGCAGCTGGACAACCCGGAGCTCAGGGGTAAACCGGTGCTCGTGGGCGGGGACCCCGCGGGCCGGGGAGTGGTTTCCACCTGTTCCTACGAAGCGCGAAAGTTCGGTGTTCGCTCGGCCATGCCCATGAAAAAGGCCCTGGAGCTCTGCCCGCAGGCCGTAAGGATCAGGGGGAACATGCGCCGCTACCAGGAAATGTCCGCCCGGGTGCGGCAGATCCTGGAGCGCTACACCCCCGACATTGAGCCGGTCTCGATCGATGAGGCGTACCTGGCGGTCAAAAAAGGAACCGGCCTCGCCACCGCCCGGGCCATTCGCGCTGCGGTAAAAGAGGAGCTCGGACTCACCGTGAGCATCGGCGTTTCCGTGAACAAGCTGCTGGCCAAGATTGCCTGCGAGCTGGCCAAGCCCGATAACCTGCAGGCCATCTGGCCCCGGGACGTCCCGCAGCAGCTGTGGCTCCTGCCGGTCAAGGTGCTCCCGGGGTGGGTCCCGTCACCGAGAAAAAACTGGGCGCCTACGGTATCCGCACCGTCGGGGACCTGGCTGCCTTCCCGGAGAAATCCCTGGTGCGGCTCTTGGGCAAAAGCGGGATCTTTCTCCAGGCATACGCCCGGGGAGAGGACAGCCGTAAACTGGAAACGGAGCACGAAAGGAAATCCATTTCCGAAGAGACGACATTCCCCCGGGACGTGTTCGACCCTGAGCGGGTCCTGGTCACCCTGCTGGAACTCGCCGGCGACGTGGGGTACCGCCTGCGGACCAGGGGCCTACGGGCCAAGACTATCTCCTTGAAGCTGCGCTTTGCTGATTTTAAAACGATTACCCGGGACCTGACCCTGGCTGAGAGCACCGACAGCGACCGGGAGATTTACCGCTGCGCCGAGAAGCTCTTTCTGTGTCACAGCGGCAGGCCTCCCTGGCGCTTGGTTGGCGTGAGGGCTTCCACCCTGGAAAGGAGCCAGCAGCTCTCCCTTTACCCTCCGGCTGCGGACGGCGAACGGGAACTAGACCGGGTCAAGGACCGGCTGCGGCAGAAATACGGCCGGGAGGTCCTGGTCAGCGCCAGGAGACTGCGCAAGGACCCGTGATTAGGGCAGTTCCAGGCCCATGACCCGCTCGATGGCGATGGTATGGACAGCCTCAGAAGTAGCGAGGTAGAAGCGTTTTTGCTGCAGGTTCACGCCGCTGACGCGCCCTATGACGGTACAGGGCCCCCGGCTGCCCATAAAACGCACGGTAATGGCTGTGCCGCCCTGCCACGATGCCTGCAGGATCCGTTCCCACAGCTCCAGCTGCTGCTCGTCGTAGGCAGGGAACCGGCGCAGTTCTTCATCCGCCCGGTCTTTCTTTTGCTGTGCCAACGTTTCCACATGCTCCGGTAGCATGAAGCTGCTGCAGATAAACTGGTTTTCCTGTTTTTTCATGGACGCTGCTGCCCCTTAATGGGAATAGGTGTTTGCTATTATATCGCTTTCAGCAGGAAAAAGCAAGCCGGGGTGGATGTGGAGGAAGGTTGCGCAGTGAAATTATGTTGTTTCGCATCACAGATCAATGACCTGACAGGAAAGGTTTTAACGTTAGAGGAGAATGGAAGACTTAAACGGGCGAAATTCGCAGCGCCCGGGATCGCTGGCAGGGGTTGTAAAATGAAACAGGAGATGATTATCTTGAGCGACATGATCAACATGGAGATGGTGGAGCGTATTCGGAAAACCGGGGTGACCCTGGAAAAGGGAAGCAGGGTAGAGATCTTGAACCAGTACGGCCTTCCCGTGGACAGGCAGGCGGAACATGTCATCTTATCCGGCTGTCTGATCATGTTTTCCATGCCGCAGATCCTGCGTTCCCTGGCCAACGTCTTAGAAAAAAGCGGGGTTTCCTTTACCTTTCTCTCAAAGGAGTACTGCTGCGGCAATTTTCTCTACCGCCCGGCGATCAAGGCGAGGGATGAAGCAGCCCTGGAAGCATGCCGGGTTTACTCCAAGGAATTTATCGGTAAAAATATCGAGCAGGCCAAAAAACTGGGGGCGAAACGCCTGGTGATCTTCTGCTCGCCCTGCTATCCCCTGTACAAGTACCTCTACCCGGAGGAAGAGATTGAGTTTTATCCCGCGCTGCTGCAGCGGGTCATGGGGGAATTCAGCCTTGCACGGGAGATCGATTATTACCCGGGCTGCTACAAGCTGCACCGCAGGTTCGCCCCGGTAGAAATGGATTTGCAGTCCACGGACCGGATCCTGGAAAAAATTGAAGGTTTGAAGGTGAACCGCATCGTGGCGGAGCAGTGCTGTTACAGGCAAGCGGGAATTGAGCAGCTGATCCAGGAGACCCGCACGGACCTGCAAATACATATCTGTACCGGTTGCTACGAGCAGGCCCTAAAACATCCCGGCAAGGAAAAAGCGGTGGAGGTGCTGATGCTGCCACAGTTCCTGGAACGGTTGATGGACCAGGGATAAACAGTGAAGCGATGAGAGGAAGATAATAATCATTTTTTGGATATGTCTTTGGTTTTTAATTTTTACACTAAAGGCATCATGGGTTGGGACATAAAATTCTGAATTGATCCTGCCCGGCAGTGGGGTATAATTATATTGTAAAGATATATGTGTGCTTCGATGAACAGGATCATTTTTGGGGCAATAATTCTTGTGCGCATTTGTCTCCAGCGCCATCCGGCAACAATTACAATCATGTAAAATGGTTCGGATTGGTCGACCCGGAAATAGCCGCCAGGGCCGAAAAAAAGGAGTGGCTGAAGCGACCATGACCAAGGATTATTACCAGGTTTTGGGCGTCAGTCAAGACGCCGGCCAGGAACAGATCAGGGCCGCTTATCGTAAGCTGGCCTTGCAGTACCATCCGGACAGGAACCGGGAAGATCCCGAGGCGCTCGACAAGATGAAAACCATCAACGAAGCCTATGCCGTCCTATCTGACCAGGAAAAAAGAAAGGAATATGACACCTATCGCCACGATTTTGGCTCCTTTGCCTCGCAGCGATACCGGGAAAGATATTCAGAAGAAGACATTTTCCGGGGTTCGGATATCAACCAGATCTTCGAGGAAATGTCCAGGGCCTTCGGTTTTCGGAACTTTGACGAACTCTTTAAGGAATTTTACGGTTCCCGTTACAAAACCTTTACATTCCGCAAGCCGGGGGCTTTCGGCAGGGTGTTCATCTTTCAGGGTTCCAGGCCGCCGGGAGATCAGGATCCGGAGCAGGGCAGAAGATTCCAGGAGCAAAAGCAAGGGCCATCTCTTCCCCAGGGCCCTTTTTCAGGAATGCTGGGCAAGTTCTTGATGCGCAGGCTGGGAAAAGCTTTTGGTGTCACGGTTCCGGAAAGAGGCAGAGATCTTTACGACAGCCTCGCACTGACGCCGGAGCAAGCCAAAACGGGCGGGAAAATTGCATACTCGCTCAAGAAGTGGGGAAGACCGGGGAAGATCATGGTGCACGTGCCGCAAAAAGTTAAAGAGGGACAAAACATCCGCTTGAAAGGCCTGGGCGCTGACGGCAAAGAGGGAGGCGAAGCCGGGGATCTTTACCTGGAAGTGAAGATCAAAGTTTCGTTAACGCAGAGAATCAAGAGGCTTTTTAAATAGGGAGGAGGGAAATCATGCACCATTACGAGCGGCTGCAAAAAAAGCTCGATCAACACCCCGTGGGCGCACCGGAAAGTGAAGAGTTTTTGGAGATCCTCAAGTTGCTCTTCCTGGAAGATGAAGTGGAGCTCGCGCTGCACCTTGATTTTCAACTGAAAAAACTGGGAGATGTCGCGGCCCAGGCGGGCTTTTCAGCAGAAGAGGCACGGGAAAAACTGGAAGCCATGGCGAACCGGGGCTCCCTCCTCGCCAAGAAGGTGGAGGGAGAACCTGCTTACGCGCT